>JAYYQC010000069.1:0-4122 GCA_036128675.1 Myxococcota bacterium
AGCGACAACATCTGTCTCACGGGATGAAGATTTCAAGATCTGTGCGACCCGTTTCAGAACGATATCACCCACCGGGTGACCGTACGTGTCGTTGATACTCTTGAAGTGGTCAATATCGCACAAGACCAAGGTCACCTGTCGACCATATCGATCTGACGCCTTGATCAACTCATCGAATCGCTCTTGAAATGTCCGATGATTGGTCATCGCGGTCAGACCATCGGTAGTTGCGAGCATTTCCATACGCTCATACATCTGCGCGTTTGCGATGGCGGTAGCAGCGTGATCGCCGATGACGCTGACCATATCAAAGGTTCCGAGTGCGATATTACGCTCTTGAGCAGAGCCAACAACAAGCGCCCCAACCGCAAAATCTCCCCAAATCAATGGGAATACCTTCACAGTTTTCAGCGCAAGATCAATCGATGCCTCAAAGACGTGCTGCTGGCGAGTCATTGCCGAACCATGTGGGAGCGGATGACGTGCTTTGATCGAAGCCCCTACGAGCCCTTGTCGTCCATCAAATACCCGCCCCAGTAACTCTTTTGCTTGGGCTTCATCATTATCTAGGGCCGCGACGACCTTCATCATGTCATCTTCTTCACTCGAGACAGCAATCGCCGCAAACTCAAGTCCGGATACGCGCTTTGCCGCCTCGACCGCCACGCGACCAACATCTTCAATGTTCAGCGCGCTATTGAAGTCTCGCGAGGCTTGGTAGAAGCGCTCTTTTTGATACTTTTCTCGGTCGAGCTCCGAAAAAAGACGTTCGACTTCTACGACACGCATGGTCTGCAGTGCGATTTCAGTCAACAAAGCGACATCTTTATCATCAAAAGAACGTTCGATGACTCGATCCGCAACCAGAACGCCGCGGCAGACACCCGCATCGAGAAGTGGGATCCCGACAAAGTGTTTCACCGGAGTTGGACGGTCATAATAAACGATACCTGGATGGCCGGCTCTCATGTCGGACAGGACAATGGGTTCGGCTTTCTTGACCACGGCCCCGAGGAGTCCCTCACCCACGCCAATTCTCCGATCGCTCACGTAGTCCGAATCTGACCGGAGTTCCCGTAACTGTAAACTATCCGACGACGAGGTTGCCCAAAAGACGGCGACCGTATGCGGTTCAAGCGCCAGTTCTGCGAATCCTAAGAGTTGATAGAGCGTATCGTGAATCGCTTGAATCGAGCCAACCCGGCGTCTTCTAACCAGTTCCTCGCTCGAGAGGTCACGACTATCTAAACTTAATGCGGATGTCAGACGAAAGTCTTGGGCTTCGCGCGATATCGTTTCAAGTTGTTCTTCGAGTTGCACTCTAAACTGCGTGTTCTGTTTCGCAACATGTCCTCGCATGAAGAGCGCAAAAAGTAGTGCAAAGAGTGCAAGAAAGCTGAGATGAGAGACAACGAGAGACCATCCACTTGGGCGAGGCAACATTGCTCCAATCATCACTTCGAGTGCCGCAGCTCCAAGTACCAAAGCCCAGGCCAATCTACGTGGAGAAAACGAAACCCAAAATGCGAGAACCGCGTAAATCAATGGATAGAGAAGGCTCGTCGGACCTCCTGTCATCTCGGTCAACGCAAAAGCTAGAATCAGCGTGCCGGTGCCGAGATCTGCGAGTTCAGACATGCGACGCGCAACAACTGAGCCATCCACATGATATTTAAGGAGCTTCCAGCCGGCCGCAATCGTCAACGCAGTGACAGGTATCAACGAGAATAGTTCGGGCGGGTTTGGTGCGCGCAAGCCACCATTTAGAATTCGCTCGAGCGTAAGTAGACCTAAGAGCGTAAGGGCCCATGACCTTCCGACATGAGAAAGCCATCCCCATGTGAACCGGAGCAGGTCTCGGATCTGCCCTTGGCCACCCAATCGTGTCGACTTACGAAGCCCCGTGGACCGGGTCATACGTACCTACCTCTAATTTGCTTGCCCCCCTCTAGGACACTTACATAATTACAGCACCGATCGGCGGTAGCAAGCGCGAAAGTGGCCCTGGCAGGCGCTTTTCAGCCCGCAAAAGTGCGCCCTGATACGGTTTTAAATTATTTTAAAGGGATTGGAGCCCGAGATAGTCCACGGGTTGCGCCGGTTCGCCGAGTGAAACAAGCGCTGCATCGATGGCGAGATGCGCACCCGTGTAGTCTTGTTTTGCTAGAGCGTCGGTCGCGGCGCGAACCGACTTACGGAAAAGCTTGAGAAGCGCAGGTGAGAGCTTTGCGTCAAGCTGTCGGTCATTTACCCATTCAAAGCGAAGCATCACCGTCGATAGCGTGACTTCAAAGCTATCGAGGGTGCTTAAGAGTGCACAGGCGACCTGCAAGCCCGGACCACGTGCCTTGAGTCGGTCATATGTACTAAGTGCCCCCAAGATTCCCCCATTGCCCTGTAAATCAAGCGGACGAATTCGTTTCCGAGTAATCATTGATACGAGTTTCTCTCGATACTTTGTGTAATCGGCCTCAAGATTGGCCGGATCGAGTTCACCGCAATACTCCGAGCCGGCATCGAAATCGAGCTCACCTTCTTCGCTATCGTCGGTTTCTTCCTCTGGAATGACGCCTTTTTCGGGTAGGTCCCAATTACTCTCAAGCGTGAACAGTGCATTCAGTGCGCGAGCCAGACGTTGATTCGCAAAACGAATCTCTCCTTTTTCAAGCTCAGTGGCTGCCTCTTTAAGAAAACCTTCAACCACGCGCTGCTGAACCCGGGTCACGCCGACCGCGTTGGCCCATTTCTGGACCCTGGAAAATTTTGCCATCGTGGCTGAAGCATCCATCTCCCCCAACACGCGTAACGCCCAGTTCGTAATATCTTGAACCCCGAAATGAACTGCGCACCAATCGGCTTTTTTGAATTTCGCCGGCAGCTCGCGTCTTAGCTCCCAAACTTCGGCTGGGAGATCCAACATATGGATCCCCTCATTTTCCAAAATCTCTGGCAGGTCCTTATAATCGCGCCAAGCTGTCCAAGTTTTGACAACTTCATAAGCATCACTGTAGGGGACTTGGCAGCGAAGTGTGGGACTTTGGGCCAACGCCGAAGATGAATCGCCGACGGTCCACGTCGTCGAACCTACAACTAACCCGAGGATGATGAGGAGTCTCTTCATGACGTTGATACTTAGTGCACTGTTGGTCGCGGCACAACTACCCGCAGCCTCAGATGCCAATGATTTGGAGATGGCGCTTGTAAAGACGCTCACAGCAACGGAAGTTAAAAGTCTCCTCGAAATCTTAACGACCTTAACCGACGACATTCCTGACGATGCTCCACCTGTCTTTGACTTTGCGCAGTTTCAATCACTCGATGGCGAAACCAAAGCTAAGCTCCTTCCCAAGCTGAAAAAACGTAATTTCACACTCGATAGCTTCACCGAATCCATGACTGCCCTCTTTTCTGCATACTTTACTGAATTCCCCGAGGAGCTCGATAAACTGTTGCCAACTCTCAAGGACCCGCTCGTCGTGGCCTGGTGCAAAACGCCCGGTCGTCCAAAGACTGAGATAAAAAAATTACGCAAGAAGATCAGGGAGTTGCAGGACAATAAAGGCTTTATGCTCGCTCAACTTGAGCTAACGACCTCCTCGGCAAATCAAGCGCTGGTCGCAAAGCTAAAGCCAACCATCTCAGCAACTCTCGCGCGCATTAAACGTACATTCGAGCGTCAAAAGTAGCAGCGCACTCTTGACACACTGCATCAATCGCTTTAACCCCTAAAATAACACAGCTTTTTTTACTGGAGTTAAAGAACATGGCGAAAAAGTCAGCAGATATCCGCAACTACGCAAATGACCTGCTTCAGCAGGCGCTTGAGCAACTCGACGATGTAAAGACCGCTATTGCAAGGTCACGCGACAAACTCGAGGCAGACTTGCACAAGGCCCGACAAGAACGTGTTCGGCTGCTCCAGGAACTCGGCGAACAAACACTTAACTTGGTCAACCAGGGTAAGGTTAAGCTCCCAGGCCGAGTTCAGACCCTCATCGACAAGCTCAACGATGCAATCAAGGGTCAGAAAGTAACTGAGACGGTTGCGAAACCAGCCGCTCCGAAGCCAGCGGCCAAAGAAGCCCCGGTAAAGACAGCAGCAAAGAAAGCACCTGCAAAGAA
>JAYYQC010000070.1:0-3357 GCA_036128675.1 Myxococcota bacterium
ATCTTAGCCCTATCTGTCCTGCCGTGTTCAGCTTGCTCGGATGACGTTGAAGCCGAAGCGTTCATTGCACCCGATGGTTGCGACTGGGATAGAGACGGATACCTTGCCGTCGGTGAGCGCTGTCGAGGTGACGACTGTGACGACGACCGCGCCGACATCAGTCCAGCGATGACTGAGATTTGTAATTTCCAAGACGATGATTGCGATGGCTTGCTCAATGAAGAGCTCGAATGTCGTGTCTATGGCGCGGAAGAAGGTGTGCTGATCGCGGTGGACCCATTTATCATCGATGCAGAAGAGTTCATTGCGAACGCTCCACCTGGGCGCTGGCTCGATATAGCCATGGGAAGTGATGGGAGTCTCTGGGCCTTGGGCGAAGAAGTCGTTTGGCGCTTGCAATCTGATTTTTGGGCAGAAGTAAGCTCCCACCCCATGACCGGCCCGAGCGGCTTTTGTGAAAGCTTTGACGGTCATTTTTGGCTTTTGGCGGGACGCGAACTGGTGGAATGGAGCCCGGTACTGGGAGAGCTGCGTCGATTCACTGCACCTGAAAACTTTTACGGCTCGGGCGACTGCGTCGATATTAAGGGCATGATCTACATGAGTGACCTCTCGTCTTTGCCGGGCGGAGACTCACTCTGGGTCTTCGATGCACTTGAAGACCGCTTCGAGTCTCGTGGCCTCACCGGGGTCGACAAACTTTATGGGCTTGCGAGGGTCCAAGGCACATTGGTGGCGCTCACTGGCGAGGGGGAAACCGTGATTATTGATCCGGTTACGGCCGACGCTTTCATTACCGGGATGTTCAGAAACTACAATTTTGTAGGAGCCGCCAGTGCCGAATCCTACCAAAATGTAGGCCGCTAAAGGTGACGCTTTCAACAAATTCTAAAGCTCGAAGAAAAAGAAGCGATGTATCGGTAAGATAGGGATGCAGTTGTAGAAAAATTCTCGCTCGTCAATCATGGCACGATAACTGCTATGGTTCTAATGTACGACAGGAGTTACCGATGCGTAAGATGATTACAGAAGCAATGATTTACCCGATGACAGGTGCCCTCCTGGTAATGGAGTGGACCATCGACAAGATTCAGCTTCCGCAGAGTAAAGAGAGCAAGAAGCTTCGTTCATAACGAAAAGCTTCCAGCTAAAACGCGCACCGTTTTTAGAAGTCGACGTCTATTCCGTCGATATTCACGTGAATCAAACGACTGAAGTCACGGATCCGCTCTCGGATCAGTGACGGCGAGAGCTCGGCCAGCCGTCCCAACGAGAAGTCTTGAACATTATAGCTCGCCATGACGCTGCCCATGAGAATTGCCTGGCGAAAGCTCTGGGCATCTAGTTTTCCGTGTCGCGTGAGATAACCCATGAGACCACCTGCAAACGAATCCCCGGCTCCAGTCGGATCGACGACCTCTTTAAGCGGGTACGCGGGCACTGAAAACATCTCATCATTGTAGAACGCCAAGGCACCATGCTCACCGCGCTTGATAACAAGCATGTCTGGACCCATCGCCCGAATTTCAGCGGCTGCATCCACGAGGTTGTTCTTACCGGATAGCATCTTTGCTTCGCCATCATTGATGCTGAGGATGTCGACGCGCTTGATGACTTTTTCCAGGTCGTCCCGGGCACCATCAATCCAGAAATTCATGGTGTCTGCTGCTACCAGCTGGGGGTCGATAATTTGGTCGAGAACCTCAGTCTGGAGGTGCGGAGCGATATTGCCTAGAACGATATTTTTGGACTCGCGGAAATGAGCCGGCAGAGCGGTATCAAACGCCTCGAGTACATTAAGCTGGGTCTCGAGCGTCTTGGCCTCATTGATGTCGTCCATGTAGTGGCCGCGCCAACGGAAGGTTTTCCCGGGCAATCTTTTCACGCCTTCGATGTCGATCCCTCTACCCTGGAAAGTCTTTAGGATTTCCTCTGGGAAATCTTCTCCAATCACCGACACCATCTGAACATCGGTGAAATAGGAAGCGGAGGTGCCGAGATAACTGACGGAGCCGCCGAGGATATCGTCTCTTTTACCAAATGGGGTTTCTACGCAGTCAAACGCGACCGTTCCTACAGCAAGTAACTTCATCGTTCAGCCTTGAGTGATTAAGTTCTAAATCGAAGGTTTCTTGCCGCATCTAACCCATCTTTTTCTTGATGCCTAGCGATTTTAACGGCTGAAGGGCTTTTGACTGCAGCCGAAAGGAGAATTAGCCTATCCCAATGGCTGGGAATCGACCCAAACAACGCCGCGCAGTTGGTCCAAGACTTCGGCTGCTCCTTCACGGGGTCCTTGGTGCCTTCGTGCTGCTTACGCTCAACGCGATTTATCTTCTGGGGATCCGTATCCTCGAGTTTCAGAGCGGTGAGCTCTACCAGGACCACGTCTATCAATTCATGTTTCTCGGACATTTGGCGCTTGGGCTCTTGATTTTTGTCCCCGTGGTTCTTTTCGGGCTCCTGCATTGGCGCAATACCCGACATCGACCCCCGTCCAATACAAAACGACTTGGTGGCTTCCTCCTTTTGGTCTCAATCGCCATCCTGATCTCGGGGCTTTTATTGGTGCGGCTGGAAGGGCTTGAGTTTCTCGAAATTAGGTCAGCTGCAAGCCGTAGCATCGTTTGGTGGATTCACGTCGTGACACCGGTCCTCGCGGTGTGGGGGTTCGTCTTGCACCGTCTCACCGGCCCAAAGCTTCGCTGGAGGCTTGGTTTTCGGTTGATGGGGGCGACGACCGTGGCGGCGCTTGGCCTCTTGATGATGCTCTTGCCAGACCCACGCGGTGCCGCTCAGCAGCCCGATAGCGGCGAAGCATACTTCGAACCTTCATTGGCTCGAACCGCAAGCGGTGGCTTTATTCCGGCGAAGGCGCTGATGAACGACGCTTATTGCCAGGAATGTCACCCAGATACGCACGCGAGGTGGGCTGAGAGTGCTCATAAATTTAGTTCGTTCAACAATGACTTCTATCGATTCTCTGTGCGGGAGACGCGGCGCAAAGCATTCGAGCGGGAAGGTTCGGTCCAGGATGCACGTTTCTGTGCTGGGTGCCATGACCCTGTACCTTTTTTTAGCGGTGCCTTCGATGACCCTAATTACGATGACGTCAATCATCCTACCGCACACGCTGGAATTACTTGCACCGTCTGTCACTCAATCACCGAGGTGAGAAGTCCACGAGGCAACTCGGATTATGTGATCGAGGAACCTATCCAGTATCCTTTTGCGACGAGCGAATCGGAGTCTCTCCGTTGGCTGAGCAACCAGTTGGTGAAAGATAAGCCAGGCATGCACAAGCAAACGTATCTAAAGCCTTTTCACAAGGAGGCCGAATTTTGTGGGACCTGCCAT
>JAYYQC010000071.1:0-2425 GCA_036128675.1 Myxococcota bacterium
CTGGGGCGATGCGTCCTTATGAGCTTCGGCATACCGATGCGGTGCAGAACCTCACAGAGGCCCTCTTAGCGGTACAGTTGGTTCATCCCGGCGTCTACGTATCGATGCATAACCGCCTCATTGAATTCCCGGGCGTCGTGAAAGACCGCATGCGTGGAACGTTTGTCCACCGGGATGACGCCTAATTAGTCTTGATTAGGGAAACGAGGCTTGGCGAACTCTAAGAGTTCGTCGATCGGTGCAGGTTTAGGTACGAGCTGCTCAATGACGCTCGTCACCTTCTGTCCGTAGCGCTGAGAGAAAAGGGTGAGGTCGAGGACTAGGTTATTGGATGCCATCTCGATGAGGACGCGATCTTCAGTCACAACACCTTCAGCACCACCGCCTTCATCAGTCTGTGATAAGAGCAATGTCTTGCGGTCAGCGACCAGCATCAGTCGTTTTTGCCAGTGCTCAGCGAGCGCTTCCTCGCTCAAACCATAGGTGTAAATATCGTATTGCCGCTCTGGTAAGTCTGTAAACGAGAAGAGCGATACGTCGACACCACGTTCATGGGCAGCTGCCAAAGCGGGCTGCAGAAGGACTTCATGCGAGCTCCAGACCGACGCGACCAAGGTATTTTCGGCGTTTTCGATAAGACTGGTTGCGTGCTCCAGCACCCCGCGCTCGTCTCTGAGTGGCCATAGAAGGGCCCCGCCGCTCTGCCGAACCATTGAGGAAAGCGAATCGCGTAGGTCATCGATGGTCGTATCAAAACGTCCTTTGAGTAAGTCGCAGAGCCGCTCAGGCTCGATCGCTACGTAACGGGCTGGTTTGTCCTGAATTGCGTTTGCGAGACCGGAGGTCTCCAGTCTGCGAAGAATATTGTAGATTGCAGAGCGCGGCACGCCAGAGCTCGCAGCCAGTTCATAGCCGGTCGATGGCTGTTTTCTAACAAGGGCTGCGTAAACTTTGGCTTCACCGCTGGTAAAACCGAGGGCCTGCATTGCTTCAACGACGTTTTCTTCCACTCTCTTTATCCCTTCAAGCTGGGGTCATCGTTGTGCGATCTCTTTCGTGATCTGAGCCAAGTTTTCAAGACAAAGCCTTGACTAAAGTCTATATCTTTCATTAGTGACTCACACAAGAGTTACTATTAGGATTTGGGGTCTGCCGTGAGCCATCGTTCTATAACCGAAGAAGATCACTACCTCTTTGCAGAGGGTACCCACCAACGTTTGCAGGAAGTGCTCGGCGCACACCCTGAAGTTGATGGTGGCGTCGTTTTCCGTGTGTGGGCTCCTGCATCACCCTACGTCACAGTCGTTGGCAGCTTCAACAATTGGCATGAAGAAAGCCATCCGATGACCAGAATCAGCGGGAGCGGTATCTGGGAGGCACATATACCGGAAGCGAAGCTAGGTGATCTCTATAAGTTTTGTGTTCACACGCCTTACGGTGGTTTTAAGCTGCACAAGGCCGACCCGTTTGCGCGTGGCGCTCAATTACCTCCCGATACCGCGTCTATTGTTTGTGGTTCCGAGCATTTATGGGGGGATGAGCAATGGATGGAGCGCCGTCGCTCCTTCGAGCACACGAAAGAACCAATGTCGATTTATGAGCTTCACCTTGGCTCCTGGGTAAAGCCTGATCAAGCTGAGAATCCGTCGCTTCAGCGCACACCCGATGGCGAAGGGGTAGTGCCGGGCGACGCGGAGGTTCCAAGTGGGGGCGAGTTTATCGGATACCGGGCTTTGGCACCTCGTTTGGTCGAGCACATCAAGAAACTTGGCTTTACGCACGTCGAGCTGATGCCGATGATGGAACACCCTTATTATCCGTCGTGGGGTTATCAGGTGACCGGGTTCTTTGCGCCCACCTCACGTTATGGTTCCATAGACGACTTCAAATTCTTTGTTGATTACCTGCATCAACATGACATCGGGATCATTCTCGATTGGGTGCCCGCACACTTTCCAAGGGATTCCCACGGTCTGCATTGGTTCGATGGAACCCACCTTTTTGAGCATCCAGACTGGAGACGCGGGTACCACCCAGATTGGCATACCTCCATTTTTGATTATGACCGACCCGAGGTACGTTCGTTTCTCATAAGTAGCGCTTTTCATTGGCTTGAGGCGTTTCACATCGACGGACTTCGGGTCGATGCCGTCGCGTCAATGCTCTACTTAGATTACAGCCGACAAAACGGTGACTGGCTACCTAATCAGTTTGGTGGGCGGGAGAATCTTGGCGCTATCAAACTCCTTCAAGACCTCAACAGCTCGGTGCGTGAACAGCTTCCAGGCGTTCTCATGATCGCTGAGGAGTCGACTGCTTGGCCGGGGGTAACCGGTCCGGTTGAGCATGGAGGTTTGGGTTTCCACTTAAAGTGGGACATGGGCTGGATGCACGATACGCTTGATTATTTTTCGATGGACCCTGT
>JAYYQC010000072.1:0-18855 GCA_036128675.1 Myxococcota bacterium
TCTCTGAGTAATTCGTCATTGTATTCGCTGGTCCTTTGGCGTCCTGCGTGTTCATCGAAGGCTCTCGTGTAGAGGTCGTTTTGGCTTGGCTATCCGGATCTACCGAGGCCAAGGAGACGACCTCTGGTCGATATTCCTCTAAGACCGCGTGAAAATTGGTACCGCCAAAGCCAAAAGCACTGACGCCGGCTCGTCGAGGCGTTGACGCATCGTGAGATTCCCAGCTTCGCGCCTGACTATTGACCTTTAGATAGCCTTTCGACAGCGGTGAATTCGAAGGTGCCTCATCATAACCGGCACTCGGGGGTAGACGTTTGGTATGAAGCGCCATGGTCGTTTTAATCAAAGAAGCTGCACCGGCTGCGCTCTTTAGGTGCCCAATCATCGACTTTACGGAACCCACCGGGATTTGCCGTGGTTCGCCTTGGGCTTCAAGCAGTTCTGTTAGAACTCCTAGCTCGACGGCGTCGCCGACCTTTGTAGATGTCCCATGTGCCTCGAAAAGCCCAATACTCTCAATCGATACATCGGCGTCCTTGTAAGCACGCTCAAGTGAAAGACGCTGTCCTCTTGGATTCGGTGCAGTTAAGCCCTTGCCTCGACCATCCGACGCGGCACCGACTCCAAGAACTTTTGCATAAATTCGGTCGCCATCTCGCTCCGCATCTTCAAGACGCTTCAAGACGAGAACGCCCCCGCCCTCTCCCATGACAAACCCATTGGCTTGGGCATCAAACGGACGGCTGTGCTCAGCGCTGAGCGCTCCGATCTTGGAAAACTTTACATAGGACGGTGCATCCATCGTAAGGTCAAATCCACCTGCGATGGCCATATCATAGGCACCTTGGCGTAGACCTTGAACCGCCGAGGTCAGTGCCGCCATCGAAGCGGCACAGGCTGCATCGGTCGTAAAATTGGGACCACAAAGGTCCAAAGCATTTGCAACCCGCCCTGCAATGCAGTTCGAAAGTTCGCCGGGCATCGAATCTTCAGTAATAGGTGGTGTCCATGCTTTATAAGCCTCTTCAAACTCCTCGAGAAGCTTTGTCTGTTCCGCTTCTGGCAGACCTCGGAACCCCGATGCCTCCATTAAGGCTTCCTTGGCTTTTGGATAAAATACGCGAAAATTGGTCTTATCTTCACGCTTACCGCCCATACTATTTCCTAAAATCACTGCCGTTTCGCTGCGGTCGAATGCGCGGCCCTTTCCAGAACCAGGTGCCGCCTCAAGTCCCGCATCTTCGAGAGCTTGAAACACAGACGTCAGTGCAAGTTTCTGGACGTCGTCCATTTGTTCAACCACTTTGGGAGCAATTCGAAACGTCTTGCGGTCGAAAGGTGGTGCACCAATAAAGCCGCCGATTTTAGAGTAGGTTTTATCCGGATGATTACGGTCCTCGGAGAAAAATAGGTCTGACTCCCAGCGATCATCCGTGACCTCTCGAATAGCAACATGGCCATCGAGAATATTGTTCCAAAATGTCTGCGCGTCCTTGGCGTCAGGAAAAACTCCGCCAATACCGATGATTGCAATATCGTGTTTACGAGTCATTGTATTTGCTACTTTTTGCTAGAGAAGAAGAGTCCTTAGGAGGCGCGTCCGTTGGTGCGGTCACCGCCCCAGTTTGTTGACGAAAAGCGCTGGGGAGCCGAGCGCCAACCTCTCGACTCAAACTGACCTAAACGCCCGGGGCTTCTGGACTCTACGAGTGCCCGAAGCGCATTCGCTTCTTCGTTTAACTTGTCGCTTCCATACCGAGCCATTTGATTGCCTTGTGTCATGTGAGAACCCTCCAACGACTCAAGAGCAGAATTCGTGCCAAGTGTAGCCACTTAACCTACACTTATTAAGTTGTTTGATTTCAGTGACTTAAACTGAATGATGCCTCAGTTTAAATTGAAGGTGTAAAGAGCTAATTGAATGGCGCTTCAGTTATGAAAGCACCTGAAATCAAACGACAACTTGTCTCAATCTAAGAGAGATTCATCACTGAATGATTATTCACCGGTGATGGCTCATCGATTTTGGATCCCACGGTGCGAAAAAAAATGCGCACTACCACGAGGTAGTCTCAACTAGAAAATCGACGACGCCGTAATCCCAAGATGGCGAGTAACCACCACAGCGCCAGTGGCTGAGCCGACGCGCAGCCACCGTCAGCGCTATCACCGCGATTATCCGGTTCTGAAGCATCGCTTGTCGCTGGATCTGAAGGATCGGCTGCATCTGTTGAGTCCGACGGGTCAGACGGGTCACTGACATCACTCGTATCGCCTTCTGCAACAAGCGGATTTGTTCCCTCCGAGACCTCCGTTGCATCATCTCGCCCATCTCCATCGGTATCCGATTCGGTTGGGTCGGTGCCCAGGGTCAGCTCATCGCTGTCACTGAGACCATCGCCGTCGCTGTCGTCATCTTGATAATCCGGTACACCATCGTTGTCTGAATCGACGGGCATACCATTGCCGTCAACGTTGGCTTCATCCCTGTCGGACCAACCATCGTTGTCAGAGTCCTCGTCTAATGCGTCGATGATGCCATCGTCATCGGTGTCGGTAGCGCCATTCGGACTGGTTCCAACCTCTATTCCATCCGCGATACCATCACCATCGGTATCACTTTGGGCAGGGTCTAAATCGAGATCTTCCTCAAGCGGATCAATCAGTCCATCACCATCCGTATCCGGTGGTAAGTCGGAAGTATCGGTTGGGTCACTTCCATAGGCGACCTCAATACCGTCCGCGACACCATCATTATCGCTATCAGGGTCTAACCGGTCGGTTCCCCGAGCCAGTTCATCCGCATCGTTGAGTCCATCCGCGTCGCTATCGAGGTCCAAAAAGTCTGGCTTCCCATCACCATCGGTATCGGTCGCCTGTCCATCCAACGACTCAGCAGCGTCTGAAAAGCCATCCCCATCGGAATCCAGATCTAGGTACGCAGGCAAGCCGTCGTTGTCGACATCGGGTTCTGACTCCGCTTCAAACTCAACACGGTCTGAAATTCCATCTCCATCTGAATCCGTATCTCGAAAATCTGGAATCGAATCGCCGTCAGTATCAGTGACCTCGACCCCAGCCCCCGACTCAACCTCGTCAGATATGCCGTCACCATCGCTGTCCAACGAGATTGCATCGGGTATACCATCTGCATCGGTATCTATAGGTTCGTTGTCTTCGCCGAACTCATATCCATCGGTGAGTCCGTCACCGTCAGAATCATCGCTGTTTGGATCGAGTCCCCAGAAGGACTCAAATGCGTCGTCTAGACCATCATTGTCAGAGTCGACACAAGCTGGCGTCTCATCGTTACAGTCCTCATCCACGGTATTTCCGCAGATTTCAGCGCTGGGTATTCCTTCGAGACACGAATCAACTCCAGCGATACACTCACCGATTGCCCCGCAGGCACCGACCCCACAAGCGGTTTCAAATCCATCGACTACGCCGTCGCAGTCATTGTCGATGCCATCGCAGGCAGTCTCTGATTCTTGAAACTCCGCAATCTGCCCGTAATCGGGCTCTAGCCAACCTTCAAGTCCGCCGCACACTTTGAGCAAACCGCTACACACACCTTCGGTAAGCGCCCCCATCGGCGCATCGAGGTCTTCATCAGCAATTTCATCGCAGTCATCGTCAAGCCCGTTACAGAGTTCGGGAAATCCTGGAGCAGCTGATGCGCGCGTATCATCACAATCGTCATCATTGGTGACATAACCATTGAGCGGCTCACAGCTCACGATGGGCTCGCCGGACCCATACCCATCTTCATCTCGGTCGCGATACCACGTTGAGATCTCTCCGATGGATAAATCGTTATCCTCAAAATCAATCAGGCCATCACAGTCATTGTCTACGCCATCACAAAGCTCTGTAGCCCCATCGAAGATATCCGCATCGGCATCATTGCAGTCCCCAGTCGTCCCCGAAGTGTTTGCCGGTTGTGAGCATGACTGAACCGTTGACAATGCGTTTCCTTGCCCATCTCCGTCCAAGTCTTGATACCAGATCGTCGCAGGACTGAGCTCGGGGTCACCGTCATTGCAATCACCGCTACTCAGGACAAAACCAGGTTCAGCACCGCAGCGTTCGACGCCACCACCTGTGCCATAACCATCTTGGTCAGCATCTTCAAAATAAGTTGTCGTAATTGCAGACGCGGCCAGACTATCAGCATCGTCAATGAGGCCATCGCAATCATTGTCAACGGCATCACAGATCTCATCTGCGCCTGGTAGAATCGAAGCGTCATCGTCACGACAATCACCTTCACAGCCAGCCAACCCATCGCCATCGCTATCTACCAGGTCAACAATACCGTCGCAGTTTGCGTCGATACGCTCACATTGAACCGGAGCCCCTGGATAAATATCGATAGCGTCGTCATTACAGTCACCGGCGGTACGGACATATCCCGGTAAATCCTCACAGCTTAACGCCATCGTCGCGCCGCCAAATCCATCGCCGTCTAAATCTTGATACCACTGAGAGTTAGGATTTCGGGTTGGGTCCGCATCATCACAATCACCGGGCTCTAAGGCATAGCCCTCGACCGGCTCGCAGTTCTGAATGCTCTGAGTTTCGTCGCCGAAACTGTCACCATCTCGGTCACGGTAACGTAGAGTTTCAGGCGAACGACTTATATCGTCATCATCACAGTCGCCACCAAACAAGGTAAACCCGGCGCTTGGCTCGCACGCCAACTCAACCTGAAGGTCTAGCCCATAACCATCTCCGTCCACGTCGCGATAATACGTCGTGAGGTATACATCTTCGATACTGTCCTCATCATCGACCGCACCATCACAGTCATTATCCAATGTGTCACAGACTTCGGTTGCTCCCGGATTAATGGCAATTCTGGTGTCATCGCAGTCTCCTTTGACGCGTACATAGCCAGCCGGTATTTCACATTGAGTCAAGCGTTGGTTATCCGTACCAAAGGTGTCACCATCTTCGTCCTGATACCAAAGAGTCGTCGGGTTCAGAGTCGCGTCACTGTCGTTACAATCGCCCCCGAGTTTACTGGCCACACCAAGCCATCCAGAAGAACTGATTGTACACTCAACGTAACCATCACCATCGCCATCATCCTCATCACTCGACAGCACCGTCGTCTCGCAGTTGTTGATGATACCGTCGCAAAGCTCAGCAGCCCCCGGGTAAATCAAAGCACTGCCGTCGTCACAGTCGCTCGCGTCACTGACAAAACCCGCGGGGGGCACACACTGTACTCGGCTCTCGGTCGAATCCCCATAGCTATCTTCATCACTGTCGCGGTACCAACGCGATGCGGGGCTTTGCGCCGCATCTGCATCATCGCAGTCCCCACCTCCAGTGATCGCAGCCCCAGCCCACTCCGAAACCGGCGTACATTCGACATAGCCGTCGCCATCGTTATCAAGTTCTCCGCTCGGCACACCCACACCCGCCGCACAGTTATTCCGTACACCATCACACTGCTCTGTTGCCCCAGTGAAAACCGACGACCGCGCATCATCACAATCGTCTTGGTTGAGAACATAGCCAGCCGGCTCTAAACATTGCGTGAGAACATCGCTCGAGGTTCCTTGACCGTCGAGGTCATTGTCTTGATACCAGCGGGTTGAAGGATTGAGTAAGCTGTTGGCGTCGTTGCAGTCCCCACCGCCGATTATATCCGTTCCAAGCCAGGTCTCGACCGGTGTGCACTCCACATAGCCGTCGCTGTCGTTATCGTTCTCATCACCAGGCAACCCGCTCAGACTATTGCAATCATTAAGTGCGCCGTCACAACGTTCGGCGGCTCCTGGGTAAATGGTTGATTGTTGGTCATCGCAATCTGAAGCATCGCGAACCCATCCGACGCCTGGTGCGCAGCTGGTGGTGAGCACCTTGAGATTACCGAACGTATCGCCATCTGAATCGGCAAACCAAGTTGTGTTGGGGTTTACCCCAGCATCACTATCATCACAATCATCGCTGTTTGAGACATAGCCATCCGGCGCGCTGCAAGCATTTTGAGTTGAAGCGGGATTTCCAAAGCCATCAACGTCGCTGTCGAGATAAAACGTAAGCGCAGAAGCCAAGTCTATACCGTCATCAGCATCATCGATAAGTCCATCGCAGTCGTTGTCAATAAGGTCACAGACCTCACTGGCACCTGGATAGATATCGGCGTCCGAGTCATTACAGTCACCGTCGCAACCCAAGACCCCATCACCGTCGAGGTCAACACCGTCGGGTGCGCCGTCACAGTTTAGGTCGACCGTATCATCGCAGACGGTAGTTGGCGCTCCGGGGTATGCTGAAGCGTCCGAAGGTGCGCAGTCGCCTGCAACCCTTGAGTAGCCGTCCGGTGCGATACATTGAGATAAAATAACCGCGAGCTCGCCGTATCCATCGCCGTCTTCATCGCGGTACCACGTTGTCGATGGATTCAGCTCAGGGTCGCTGTCATCGCAATCACCGCCTGCCTTGAGGGTTGAACCGAACCAACCACCGGATGGGTCACAGCTCACGAATCCATCGTTGTCTTGATCTAGCTCACTGCCGGTGAGTTCATAAAGGGCCCAGTCATCAACTGAACAATCATTACGTAGTCCATCACAAATTTCTGGTGCGCCTGGAAAAACACTCGCATAACCATCGGCACAGTCACCCGCTTGAGCGACGTAATTCTCAGGTTGTGAGCAGCCGGTCTGAGTGGTTCCACTCTTACCATAACCATCACCATCAGCGTCGAGGAACCACACGGTGGATGGCGAGATACCCGCACTCTCGTCATTACAGTCACCGCCGAGGAGACCGTCTGGACCATCCCAACCCGAGGCATCAATCGTACATTCGACGTAGCCATCGGTATCGTTATCTGTCTCACTCGCAGGTGCAGCAAGTGCGCTGTAAGACGAGTCCAAGCAATTGTTATACATGCCATCGCAGATCTCTGGCGCGCCAGGATAGACAGATGCGTCGGTATCGTTGCAATCGGTACTGTCGCGACGATAGCCATCGGGTGACAGACATTGAGTGACCGATATCGCTTGATCACCATAACCATCGCTATCGTTGTCGCGATACCAAGATGTGGCGGGCGAGGTGCTCGCATCAGCATCATCACAATCTCCGCCCAGCTTGGCACCCGAGCCGTCCCAGCCACCATCATCAATAGCACACTCTACGTAGCCATCGACGTCGTTGTCAGTCTCGTCGGTCGGAGCCCCATCGCCGACATACGCGTCAGCAGTGCAGTTATTGTACTGGCCGTCACATAGCTCTACTGCCCCGGGATAAACCGTAGCATCAGTGTCATCACAGTCATCACTCGAGACAACATAACCTTCTGGATTCGTACATTGCTGAATCGAGGATGTGAGTAATCCAAAGCCATCGCCATCACCGTCCATAAACCACCGAGTCGCTGGATTGAAGTCGGCGTTGAGGTCGTTACAGTCTTCCCCACCACTGATCGGACTTCCATCCCAACCCCCGGCATCGACGCTACACTCGACGTAACCATCAGCGTCATTGTCCGTTTCATTGGCCGGTGCGGACGCTCCATCATACGCTGCATCAGAGCAGTCATTATATTGCCCATCACAGAGCTCGCTGGCTCCAGGATACACCGTGCTATCACCATCATCGCAATCACCCAGCGTCTCAATATAACCCACCGGCTGCGTACACTGTCGAGAAGTCGTCAGACCGGTCCCAAATCCATCTTCGTCACTATCTTGGTACCATAAAGTGTCTGGTGAGATGGTCGCGTCGGCGTCATCGCAATCATCGCCTTCCTTCGACGAGGCTCCAAGCCAGGTGCCCTCAAGTGTGCATTCCACGAAGCCATCACCATCATTATCCACTTCATTTGCAGGGACACCACTGGCCAGATTGCTACAGTTATTCACAATGCCGTCGCAGAGTTCTCCTGCACCGGGGTACACGAAGTCGCGACTATCGTTACAATCGGTATTATTTCGCACATGGTTCTCCGGCTGCGCGCACGATAAAGTCGCATCGCCAGCGCCAAAGCCATCGCTATCTCCATCGCGATACCAGGAGAGGCCGGGATAAATACTGGCATCTGTATCATCGCAGTCATCCCCCAATTTAGCGACACTGCCATCCCAACCACCGGCATCCAACGCGCACTCAACGTACCCATCACCATCGTTATCAATTTCGTTGGCCGGTGCTGAGCTTGGGCTGTAACCATCGACACTGCAATTATTGTATTGCCCATCGCAGCGCTCGGCCGCACTTGGGAACACCGTCGCATCGCCGTCGTTACAGTCCCCAGCGGAGTCGGTGTAACCATCGGGCTTCAAGCAACTGGTCGTCGTTGAGGTTGTACCGTAACCGTCGTTGTCTGAGTCTATATACCAAAGCAACGTTGGATTCACCGAAGCATTGGCATCGTTGCAATCGTCCGAGTTAGCGACATAGCCCGAGGGTTTTACACAGGCGGTGGTGGTTGACGAAACGTCCCCGTAACCATCCGAGTCATCATCCAAGTAGAACGTCGAACCGCCAACAATCGACGAGTCCGCATCATCGATGGCCCCATCGCAGTCGTTGTCGATACTGTCACAAATCTCATCGGCTCCCGGGTAAATTGCCGCATTTCCATCGTCGCAATCACCGTCACAGCCAAGGTATCCGTCTCCATCAAGGTCCGCGGTATCTGGACTCCCGTCGCAATTCTTATCCGCAGTCGAGCAGGATACTTCCGCACCTGGGTTGGTTGTGGCATCCGCATCATCACAGTCACCATCCACAAGGATATAGCCCATCGGCGTTTCACATTGCGTCACCGTATCAAATGTATCGCCGTACCCATCCAAGTCATCGTCATGGTACCAAGTCTGCCCTGGCTTATTGTCCGAGCTTGAATCATCGCAGTCAGTATTATCGGCGACGCGGCCAGCCGGCTGGTCACACTTGAGCTGGGCCGCTCCCGTCGAATCACCAAAACCATCGCCATCACTGTCGATATACCAAGAGGCTGCAGTGGTCGTATCTAGGCCGCTATCAGCATCATCAATCGCGCCATTACAATCGTTGTCCACCGAGTCGCAGACCTCTGTAGCGCCAGGTTTGACCGAGGCGTCGCCGTCGTTGCAGTCGCCGGCAACCGAAGCGTAGGCTGCCCCTGGTGCATTGCACTGTGTCGCCTGGACAGTGGCAGTACCATAGCCATCGCGGTCCGTATCCGTATACCACTGAGTGTTGCTATTGATCGCCGCATTGCCGTCATCACAGTCGGCACTATTGACCGAGTAACCAGCAGGCAAATCACAGGCGAGCTGAGTCGCGCCCGCGTTACCTTCGCCATCTTCATCGGCGTCTTGATAAAACGTTGTGAGATTTTCCGCAGCGATGGTATCCGCGTCATCTTCAAGCCCATCGCAGTCGTTATCCACGTTATCGCAAAGCTCTGCCGCGCCCGGGTTGATCGCTGATTCGGTGTCGTCGCAGTCGCCTGAAATAAGGACGAATCCAGCTGGTGTAGCACACTGCGTCTTCGTGGTAGTGCTGGTTCCATAGGTATCACCGTCAGCATCCCGGTACCACAGCGTAGCTGGATTCAAATTGGCATTGCTGTCTTCGCAGTCACCGCCCTCTTTGCTGACGTTACCGTCCCAACCACCCGCATCGATGGAGCACTCGACGTAGCCATCACCATCATCGTCGGTCTCATTGGAGGGCGCTCCCGGTGATGCGTAGCCTGAATTAGAACAGTTATTGAATTGACCATCACAAAGTTCAGGCGCACCAGGCCACACCGTGCTGTCGGTATTATCACAATCTCCTGCGACAATCGCATAACCGTCACCCGGCGCAGCGCACTGGGTATGCGTCACCGCTCCCGCACCGTAATCATCGCCATCACTATCAGCAAACCACGTGGTCGAAGGATTCAGACTTGCGTCTCCCTCGTTACAGTCGCCCCCAAGAGCGACATATCCTGCCGTCGGGTCGCATCGCGTCTGTGTTGTCTCCCCACCGTAGCCATCGCCATCTTCATCATAATAATAAGTAGACTTCGAACCCAACGAAACGGTCGCATCATCGTCGTCGGCAAGACTATTACAGTTTTCGTCGATATCGGCCCCGTCGCAGACCTCAGTCTCGCCCGGGTTGACATTCGTATTTCCATCGTCGCAATCTGCGGCATTGGTAACGTAGCCGACGGGACGCAAACAGGTTGTCTGCTTTACTGTGAGATTACCGTAGCCATCCGAATCACTGTCCTGATACCAATTTTGTCCCGGAAACTCGGATGCATCTCCATCGTCACAGTCACCACCCGTTTTCGCCAATGCACCGTCCCAACCACCGGCATCGATGGTGCACTCGACAACGCCATCACCATCGTCATCACTCTCATTGGCTGGAAGAGCGCCAGTAGCACAGTTGTTAATCTGCCCATCGCAAAGCTCTGACGCTCCCGAGTAAACGGTTGCATCGTCGTCGTCACAATCGAGTGCATTCCCGACATAGGACTCAGATGGTGTGCAGGCACTTTCCTTCGTCACCAACGTTCCATATCCATCGCCATCGCTGTCGAGATAATAAATATTGTAGGTGGAAGTATCGAGGGAGAGGTCATCGTCATCGACCAGTCCATCGCAGTCATTATCCACGCCATCGCAAATCTCAGCACTGGGAAGAACTTCGCCCTCACAGGCTGTGATCACACCACCGGTGCAAGCAATCTTTCCGACTGTGCAGACCCCAATCCCCGCTGTACTTGCGGAGCCGCCATAACACGAATCATCGGTAAAGACTGTGCCTGCGAAGCATTGGTAGGCTTGCAGATTCGAGAATGAATCACCCCATGACCCACTTGGACCACAATTACCGGCAGCACTCTGCTCACACCCTGCTGCCAGATTATCGATCTCCCAATAATATCCGAGTCCGTCGGCATCGGTCGTAAGCTCAACCCCGGTACTCTCGTTGCCCGAGCCATCCATCGTGGTCACTTTGAAATCATAAACTCGGACCGAGCTGAGTCCGCCGATCTCCGAGCTATTGGAAGTTACCTGCTCTACAAGCGAATACGTCCCGCCCCCGGTAAAGCGCTGGTAAACTCGGTAACCTGTTGCATCAGAGGAAGCACTCGCCGCCCAACTTAATGTAAGGGCACCAACACTCTCCGCGTACACTCCGAAGTCACTTACATCGTCGGGTGCGGAGTCATCGGTCACGGTGATATAGGCACTCTTAGTCGGCGAGATACCTCCCTTGGAATCAAGTGCGTAATACGACACGAGATAGAGACCGCTAACCGTTAGGAAATCGGTTGTGCCGGTATAACGGTCCAGGACCGCATCATAGGTATTCAATGCGATGGTCGTCGCTTTGAGCGGACTCGACGATGGAGGGATAACCTGTGCAAAGACGTTAAACGAGTCGCCGTCAGGGTCCGACGCCGAAGCCCAGAGTTCGATATTGCCTGACGATGTATTGTACGCGTCGTTACCCTTACTAGACGAAAGGGTAGGTTCATTGTTAGCGGCCACACTGTGCTCTAAATAGAGATTACTCGCGTCCCAATAATCGTCGGTTTCTTCAAGGGAGCTATCTCCATCAACTGAAAGCTTCGGTTCTTGATCACCGTAGAGATAAAGCATCGAATTTCGAGCAGTAGTGTGTGCTGTCCCAAAAGGCTCATTATCACGTACCTCAGTCATGAACTGATACATATACGAGTACACACCGGTGGCACCGAAATTCGCATTTCCGTAACTCGAAATATCAGAGGCACTAAAAAAGGTATAAGCACCATCGGTCGTTGAGATTGTCGATGCAAAGAGTGCTGAGTTGTCGGAGTCCATCACTAAAAACAAAGGTAGCTCGCTCGGCGCGGTGAAACCTGCTGAGGTAAACGCAGTGCCGACACTTGTCCGAAACGAATCAAAGTAGGCCTCAAGTGAAGTTGGAGTGATATTCGTACCAGTATCCAGAACAAACTCATCGGTATTCGTCGTGTCGCTGACCCCAACCATAAAGACAAAGAGTGGCGTCTGTTCAGCCGAGCTATCGCTGGTCACGCCAACCAGGCTTGGAGCCCACGTTTCAAATACCGTATTCAATGAGCCAGTTGAGGCGTCATGCGTAAGGCGTCCATTATCGACGTCGCCATATTCGGGGTGCAGATATGCGATCCGCTCTGCCGGAACACCTCGGGCCAAAAGCGTATCATACGCGTAATCGGCCGCCGCGCTGATTTGAGAAAACGAAACATCACCAGTACCACCGCCAGCCACAACAATGCCGATGGCTTTGGGCATCTGTACCGCGATATTGAGATTACCGCTGGCTTCCCCGTAATTATCATCGGACGCGAGTGTCGCGGAGATTCCGACCAGACCTGCTTGCTGAAGCGTGGTTGGTACTGTCGCGACGCCCAGTGAGTTTGTCGTAAAGTTCCCTTTGTAGACGTGGGTGCCATCAGGGTTGACGACTTCAAGCGTCCCAGTCACCACACCGCGGTTCGGTGAAACGCTGACCGATAGCTCGACCTCCGTGCCCACATCGACCTCAAGACCCGAATCCGACCCAATCTTCAGGGTCGATTTGGCCTGACTTACCGGTAGAGTTGGAGGGGAGAGGGCCGGTTGATCGGCGGTACTTGCCAGATACTGATCACTATCAACGCAGGGAACTGCACTTGCCACAAAGCGGCTCTCAACATTCCAGTCACCGACGCTTGGGGGTGCAAAGACGTAGCTGAAGCGCCCCGATGCGCTGAGCGTCACATCCTGGGTTCGGATCGTTCGGCCAAGTCGGGCGACCATACAAATCTTGGTGCCCGCAAAGCCGTTGCTCCCATAGCCAGGCGACGTAACTTGACCGCGAATCTCCGGTGCCTCACCAACTTCAGCGACTTCTGGATAAAAGAAATGCTCAATGACGGGAACACCTGCACCCTGGTCATTAATCGAAATCAGGACCTTCTCTTGCAACGGTGGCATGTTGGGTTCGTTTGGGTCACTTAAGGTCACAACGAGACGACACCGCAGAACACCCGATTGGTCGCGCGCGCAGGCGCTATGCTCATCAAGGTCATTAAGCAAATTGAAGTCTACCGTCGCCTTAAGCTGTATCAACTGAGGTGTCGCCGCTGAGACTGACTGGTCCTCTTGGCCCGTTTTCAGGTTCAACAATTTGGCATCGAGAATATCCGCCAACGGTGTTTCTCGTGGACTTTCGTTAAACCCAGCAACTTCAAGGTCGACGCTCGTCTGACCACCTTGTCTGTTTCTTACAATGAGATCAAAACGTACATCACCTGAGCTAGATACAACCCGCGTCGGATTGGGTGCAGCAACATCAAAGCGATTCACAACGGCAAGCGGAGCAGGCTGAACATTAAGAATATCCGAGCTCTCATAGCTGAGTTTCCGAATACCTCGCGCTGGGAAATCTCGCCGTGCGAGATAGCGCGCTTTGTAAAAGAATGAGCCGCCATTGAGATATTTGTCTTCCGTATAGACGTTGGTCAGACTCATCGGGTCACCGCTGACCTCATCCACGACTTCATAGCGACCATTCGCACTGGTAGCTCGAAGTAGCTGCAATCTAGCACTACCTGAGACCACCCTCTCGGCGAGTTCATTCACTATCCCGCGGCAGTCCCAAGAGATGACGCCTGGGCTGGTCGACTGCAAACTGCATACTTGAGGAATCACCATAAGGCCCGCAGCGCCCGTTGATCCCGAGTCCTTATCAGAACCACAGAGCACATGACCAAACCGTGAATAATGAATTTTTGAACATTGGGTAATGCCATCTGACCGCCCCACGACTTTTACCCGGCCATTGAAGATGTCAAAATAGAACCCTTCACGCGTCGCAACCAAAAGTCTCTCATCACCTGACTGGGGAATATCTCTAATCTCATGAAGGTCCGTAACCTTAGGTATCCGTCCCCGAATGAACAATCGGCGTTCTACCTCGATATCTGGCGAACTATTGGAGTCAAAACGAATCCCAACGAGACCATTCTCAGACGCCACCCAAAAGCCGCGCTCGAATTCCATCGCTTGAATCATCGAGACGTCAGTAAAATTAGGAAGAGTTTCCCATACCGGGCTACCATTGAGATCTACGTTACGCGCAAGCTTGAGTTGCCCGTTCAACGTAAAACCCATCAGGTCATAGAGACTCCCATTTTGCGCCGCATTACAATCAGAGCAAGCTTCCCGGGCATCGAAGTACTTGTAGACCGTTCGTTCACGTTCACCTGCCTCATATATCGCAGTCCAATCTGTGGTCCCGGTCTCTGCCAACGTACCTCCTGTACCTATTTCCTGACAGGCAAGGGCATTTTTCCGAATATAGATGCCCTTGTTGGTCGAGTAGAAGATGTGGTTGTTATCGGGTTCTGCTGTGGCTAGGATCTCGGGCATATACTGGTCGTAAATCGAGATAGGTACGGTGATAAGATTCGACGTTTCCGTACTCTGAACCCCATCCAATCTCATTCGAGCATTTGCTGGACTATCAAGCGAAAGCTTTAACCGATGATTCTGAAACAAAAATAAAGAGCCCAGATCGATTACTCGATCGATGGCGACCGAAGCCCCTGAACCAGCCGTATATTGGTAGACAACGCCCGCATCACTCCAACCACCGCCAGCAAACCATGACCGGGTCTGCCTCGTCACGGTAAATCCAATGTCCTGGTCGACTTGCACTTGAAGACGACGAGGCATCACAGATAACTCGGGTCGGTCCAACAACCAATCGGGTGGGTTCGTATTGCCTGCAGCGGGAGCATTGTTCCGGCAAATAGACACCCCCATTTGGCCGTAGCCGTTAAGACTGGTGTTCAGCGCAACTCGAAAATTCGTTGTCAACGCAGACCCATTAAGCGACACCCCTTCGATCAAACCAAATGTTTCATCCTCAGCGGCGCTGCTTGCAAGCAACGATTGATTGACGTCTTCGAGAGTGGTCCGAATTGTATCGCTGCTCAAGACAACAGAACTTCCCCCAATCTGCTTGGGTGTCGCACCGCTTCCAAATCGAACTTCCGATCCGTGCTCACCACTCGCCAGAATATAGATATCCTCTTGATAGGATCCAAAGGTGTTCGAGATTCCACCCGAAAAATAATAACGCGAGAAGATATCCTCGGTTATCGCCCAACCTGGGGGTGCTCTATTTTGGGAGCTTGGGCTAGTATCTGCTTCAAACGCAGGACTTGCACACAGAAAACTCCAACCATTGGCGGAGTTCCAATAAACGTCAATCGACCCCTGCCCCTCTCTGTTTTTGACGGTCGTGGTTAGAAACTGGTAACCAAATGCCTCAAATTGCACGAGCGATGTAAAGTCGCGCTTTTCATTGGCGGATTCATCAATCCTAGTCCGTCTTGGGTTTAAGCCTTGAGAGGTATAGTTCACCGTAAAATCGATAAGGGCTCCGGGGAAATCTCCATAGGCAGTCGCACGTGATGCATCGACCGCAATATAATAGTTTGCCAAGCTTCCAGAATTGGGATTGTGCTTAATGGACTTCACATCGCCATACGGGACCCACAGATTATCAATTGCATTCCATGGGGTTGGGATCGGCTCCGCACGCAAGAAAAGCGGCGATGTTGCATCATCGGTTGGCTTCGTCAAAATCGTTAATGGTTGATAGCCACTATCACGCTCAAATCGCGAGCCCACCAAGACCTGTATTTCAGGGAAACCATTTTGGTCCAAAGCAAGCGCTGCCTCAACTGAGATTGGTTGATTGATACCCAACCCGGTATCATCAGGCATCGAAGTTTGGTCCTGGTAATCGACGCCATTGGCGTAATTGACGTGCCAGAGACCGACCCCAGCTGGGTTTCCAGCATAAGTTCGACCTCCTACAGCCGCTACCCAATCGGTTGCAACGCGCGCACCACTCTGGTCCACATAGTCCAATTCTTTGACCACCAAAGCCGTGATGGCATCGGTTGGAACCCAGGGACTGTTGGACTTTGTATACGACGAGCAGTTGATAAGCCGCGGCACAACCGAACGCCCTGTACCCCCGGGGCTCGAAGAAGCGTCGCAGGCCAATATCCCGCCCCCATCCGTCGCAAACCACCACTGGTCGATGCCCATAGATGCTACTTCGACTCGCTCAACCTGTGTTACCTCATCGACTGGAAAGCTCTGTTGGGATGTAAGCGTTAGTAGAGATGGCCGGATTGTATAGAACGTGGGATTAACCTCGGTTGCATCATTTCTACTCTTGTAGAACGTGATCCCATTATCACCGACCAACACTTTACAGGTAACATCAGAGCCCACCACGCTGGGGCCGCCCCAAAAGGAACAGGTAGGGTCACCGGCAACTTCGTTAATCTCACTGCCAGCTAAACCGTCAGAGACGCTCCAGACAGTCTTTGAAGTAGCGGCATTACAAATGCCATTGTAGTAACCCACCCCAGTTTCGGAAGGGGCCCAAACGCCCGATGGGTAACCTCCACCGGCCGGAAACTCGAGATAAACGCTGTTGACCGAGTTATAGGCACCGTATTCGCTTACAAAAGTCGCCCCCAAAGCCGGAAGAGTGAAAACGGTGCAGCAGGTCGCAATCAGTAAAGAACGAAAATAATGGAATGAAATATTCATGCTGTGTTCCCTTAGGGCGCGAACTCGAAACAAAGATGGTTGGGCCCAGTAGAAATCGCGGTGCACACACGCGGTCCGACGTCATAACGGTACGAGGTTATCGAACCAATCCCCCCCTCTGAGAGCCCAAATTCAAGCGCCGCAACGCGACGGTCAATCGAGCCACCATCGCCGCGCTCACTGATTTGAGCGATGACCTCAGATGAATTTAAGACGTAGAGGTCGAGGTTCATCACCAAGAGACGGGCCGATAGATTAGCGGCAAGAAATAGGAGGCCGCGTTCTTGATTCGACGAGCTCGGGAGCCAATTCATTGAATCCACAATCTCGGGTAAGACTGTTGTGCTCACTTCGACAAATTTTTCACCCTCGAGGTCGAGATAAAAGAGCTGCAGAAACGAGCGGGATTGGCCCTGTGTTGCCAAGACGGCAACGATACGGTCCCCAATCATAATGAGATCTTTAGGCGTTTTATTTACAAACGTTGAAAAGCTAGTCCCCGCAGCATCAGAAAAAACGAGCTGGTCCGAGAGCCCAAATAAAGATTTCATCAAGACCAATACACCACCAGAAATAAACTCGGAGTCCACAAAGTCTGGGTTCGGTTCTTGACCATTTCCTACCGAAATAGACTCATCGGCAGTTTGGTCAGAAACGAAGCTTCCCTGGAAAGCCTGAAGGTTTGTCGCAAATTCTTCAGTTGCCTGCCGGCTCTCTAAGATGCGCCACCCCTCGGAATTCACGCTCCAACCGACGACGTCACGAATGGAGCCGCTCCAAAGTGACTCAACACCATCCCAAGTCTCGCATGACCCGGTAAGCAAAGCATTTGTACTGGCATTGATGGCAGCCTGCAGTTCAAAGCGTACAAGGAAGTTAGTCGTGGCTTTCAAGAGAACAAAGATATCGCCGTCGACTTCCCGCATTCGGCTCACACGGGATGCGAGCTGATTTTCAGGAAGGCTTAAGGCACGTTCGGTTGCGCCACTGAGGCTCAGACACCCCAAGAATTCACGCCCATCCCAAAAGGCGATATCTCCATCTTTATGAAGTCGCAAAAACGTACCATCACTGGCAAAAGTGGTACCCACAGTGCGATTTTCGACGTCATCACGCAGAAGATCAGACTCTAGTCCTGGATCAACTGCTACGAGCTGGTAAGCGTATCGAAGGCTTGTCGATGGTGCGCTTGAAATACCTCGATTCAAAAGCCTACATAGATCCTTGCTTCGTCGGGTCCTCACGGAGACCTCGTAGACTTCATCCAAGACCAATTTAGAACCAGACTGCGTGTCTTCACTGCTCTCATTGAGGTCAATGACGATTTCTCGGATCTCGAAGCCCGATGCGTTACCGATGAGCTCGGTCCCATCGAATTGTAGCGACCATGAAACCGCCCGGTTCTCACCGAGGCGTACGGGTGTAAATGCCACGTCGACACAGCCTTGATCGAGCGCTGGTGACGCAAAACGAAGTGCCAACGTACCGGTCTCTATCCCCTCAGAGGTGCCGCTGGTGATACTGAGAAGCATGGGGGACTCTGGAACCTGTCGCAAAACAATTGGGGGGTTATCGAACGACTTATCGTCGCCAGGTGAAACTTCGAAGGGAAGCATCTGGCTCATATGCTCAGCGGCTGCGCTATTGTCGACAATTGCCTCAACTTCGAGTGTCCACTGTCCCGCTGGAACACTCGCAAATCGAAACGCACCATTTTCATCGGTCTCCACAGTCAAACCCAGCTCGACGATGGTGACATCTGCAGCGAGAGAGGCTCCGGCCTGTGCAGGCGCACTATCAGGGTCATTGCCTTGGTCGCTCAGTACGAGGCCAGTGACAGTGGCCGGTGCTTGGATACCGGTCGGTGCGTCGGGGTCAAATGGATTGTCACGCTCAAAACCGTCGTTGCAGCCGACCGCCAACATCAAGCCAAACACGAACCAGAACATTTTATTCATGAAAATTCCCCTCAAAACCCCGTTTCACCCAGAAGTGTCACTCTGCCAGAGCCAGAACAATCCGCTACCCCCGAAAACCGGAATACCGTGATATGTAGTACGATGGATCACATCTATATCTGACAAACGAAAGAGTACCGATCCCGATTAGGGGCAAAACATCACCCGCGACTCTTCATTTCATCAGATCGCCGAAGATTTGCGCAAGGCCGCAAAATCATGATCATTTCGGGTATGGCCAACCAACTTAGACATCGCGTTTTCGTCCTCGGTATCACAGCACTCAGCCT
>JAYYQC010000073.1:0-4625 GCA_036128675.1 Myxococcota bacterium
AGGAAGCACGCCACTTGAGGAAGCCGTGAAGCATATGGCGAATAACAGTGAGCTCTTCTGGTCGGAAGATGAAGCCGGTTACCTGGTTATTCTCACCGATGGCAGTGATACCTGTACCGGTAACGAAGATAGCTGCGGCGCGTATTGTGTCGCAGAGTACCTCGCGGTTCATACGCGTGCACTCTTACGAAAAAATATTAAGACCTTTGTGATTGGTTATAATTACGAGTCCCTGCCGATTGAGCTTGATGCAATTGCATCGAACGGCGGGACATCCTTTGATACACATGTTGCGGCCGGGGACGAGCAAGCGCTCACCGGTGTGTTTCAGGAATTTCTGCTCGAGATTAAAGAGTGTCAGTAATCGGATAGGCAAGGGGATGCCTGTCTGAACTGTCATTGAGGTATGTAAAGTACCCCTTCCATACCTCAACGATGCCTGCTGAGTGTGCGGATGCGCGTCCAAGCACTCAGCGGGCTTCTCCCATTTTTATGCACCGACGAGTGCGCCGCCACACACCCGAAGAACCTGACCATTGAGGCCGCTGGCACCCGGTGCACAGAGCGCGTGGATCGCATACGCGATATCAGCGGGCAGACCGCCTTGGTTGAATGCATTCAAGCGTCGAGCGACTTCTCGAATTGCGACCGGGATTTTTGCCGTCATCGGGGTCTCGATAAAACCGGGGGCAATCGCATTGGCGGTGATACCGCGGTCTTTGAGTGTTTCCGCGTAATGGTCGACAAACCCAATCACACCGGCCTTGGTCAGTGCATAATTTGTTTGGCCCGGGTTACCCGCGATGCCAGAGATGCTTGAAAGGAAGACCAATCGGCCACCGTCACGCAATGCTTCGGGTACGAGGACGCGGTTCATGCGCTCGATTGCGGCTAGGTTCACATCGAGAACCATATTCCACTTATCTTCTCCCATATTGCGCATCATTTTGTCGCGCGTGATGCCTGCGTTGTGAATGATACCATCGTAGCCAGATTTGCCGGCTTCCTTGAGCAGTGTTTCCGGAGCCGCCGGGCTGGTGATGTCCAACGTAAGACTCTTGCCTCCGATTTTCTTCACCAGGCTCTCGAGGTCTGCAGTACTCTCGGCGCGGTCAACACAGAGGACTTCAGCGCCGTCGGCGGCCAGGACTTCAGCGGTCGCTCGGCCGATGCCGCGTGCTGCTCCAGTGACGACATAGCGGCGACCGGCCATCAGGCCTGGGCCACATTGATCCGGGCGGTCGATGACGAGGTCAGGATGGGTTACGCGTAAGGTCTGTGCGGTCACATAGGCTGAGCGATTACTCATAAGGAAGCGAAGCGGCCATTCGAGGTAATCGAAGGCATTTGCGCTCACATAGACGAGGTTCGAGCTTACGCCTTGTTTGCCAAGTTCCTTGGCCAGGCTGCGATTCAAGCCTTCAAGTCCGCGACGCACCGAGCGTGTCTCCGCGGTGTCGGCTTCCTCTGGTGGGCGCGCAACAATCACGACCCGGCCATTTTGCTTCATGAAGCGGGTGCGAGGCTGGATAAAGGCGCGAAGCTCTTGGACTGCTTCGTAGGTTCGCAGGCTATCACCGTCGACCAGCAAGACTTGGTAGCGAATATCCACGCTTGGTCCTTCGGCGGTGAAGGCTGGTGCCTGAGCGAGATGGTGTGCATGCGGTCCAGTTGGCGAAAGAACGACATCCTTCCCGCTGATATGAATCGTCGCACCCGCGTTGCCGGCAATATCCACCAAGGTGCTGGCGAGCCCTGAATCGCGGGACGTGTGCAGCGCGACAAGCTGGTCTTTGAGCGGCTCTTCGCGTGGTGGGGCGATGGTTTCTCGGTCCAAAAGCGGGGGAACCGGGACGCCGGCCCATTGGGCGACACGTCGGGTTGGGGTTTCTTCGTTCAGTTGTCGTAGCAGATCTGCCATGGGGGTTGGGCTCCTCGTGAGATAACGCGGGGCATCATAGACCCTGAAATCGAGCCTGACCAGCCTTTTAGGGAGATCGTCGTAACTGTCCGAAGCCATTTAGAAAACACAATGGCCCGCCATTTGTTAGCGGGCACTGATAAACCCGTGTTACGCTTAGATTAGGTATGTTCCCCGAAGGTTTTGACAGCGATTTACTCCAGGCAGTGCTGGTGTCCTTGATCGACATCCTTGTGGTGGCTTACGTCTTTTATCGGGTTCTCTTGGTCATTCGTGGCACCCGGGCTCAGCAGGTCTTGGTCGGCTTAGCGATTTTGGTGGTCGGATTCTTTACCAGTAAGGCCCTAGGTCTCACTACACTGACCTGGATTTTCGACAATTTCATTGGGTCATTCCTCCTCATCATCGTCGTTGTCTTTCAGAACGATATTCGTCGGCTCCTCTCGAGGGTTGGCAAAGGACCGTTGAGTGGTCCGGGGCGTTCGCAGCGGGGCGCGCACTTGGTTGAGCAGCTCGCACTCGCCGCAGAGACGATGTCGCGCCAGCGTATCGGTGCGCTCGTTTTGGTAGAGCGTGATGCGGACCTCTCCGAGCTTGCTACCCAGGGTGCGGCGATCGAAGTAGACGCAGAGCTCTCCGCTAACTTGCTGGTTCAGGTCTTTACGCCGCCGGGCCCGCTTCACGATGGGGCGGTGATCATTCAGGGCGACAGGGTGGGTGTCGCTGCGGCTATTTTACCCCTCTCGCAAAATCCTCAGATCGATACACGACTTGGCACCCGTCACCGAGCAGCACTGGGCGCGACCGAAGAATACGATGCCATTGCGTTGGTCGTCAGCGAAGAAACGGGTGGTATCTCGTTGGCGGAAGCCGGGGCTTTAACCCGTGGGCTCAGTGGGATGACCCTCCGCTCGACCCTTGACCGATACCTTCAGCGACCCACCCAAGAGTCCCGCTTTAAGTTTTGGCAGCCCAGCTTTCGTTCTCGTGGACCCGACCGTCGACGTAATCCGGTGGAGGATGAGTCGTGATCGAAGTGGTCTCACGAAACTTTCTCTTGAAGCTTATGTCGCTTGGCGCATCTGCAGCGCTCTTTGTGATGCTCAATGCCGATACATCGGTTCCCATCGAAGTCGAGGCACCGATCCGTTACGAGGTACCGGACGACTTTATGGTTACAGGCTCACCGCCGAGCCGTGTTCGATTGACGCTTGAGGGTCCCTGGGCCAATTTGCGCCAATATGAGATCGATGAAATCGACCCGATCTCCGTTAACCTCCGCGATGTCACGGAGCCGCTGACCGCCCGTCATTTCGTCGAACTCGATAAGGTCATCGCGCCCTTTGGCTTGAAACCGACTGCAGTGAGGCCAGTTGAGTGGGATATCTCGGTCGATAAGAAAATGAAGCGGGTGCTCTCGGTGGTGACGAATGTTCCCGGGCGGCCAGGTTTGGGTTACGAGATTGTCGATGAGCGCATCTCTCCGAGTGAGGTCACGGTGGTTGGACCCCGCAACCTGGTGATGGGTTTAGACCACGTACGGACCTATCCAATCGACGTGTCGTCTGCGGAAGGCGATATTACGATGGACGTTGAGCTTCGCTTTCCGCCCCATCCGGCTTTTCTCGAAGAGAGGACCGTCACGGTTACCATGGAAATTCGCGAAGAGTTTGTGCAGCGCTCGTTTCTGTCGGTTCCTGTGGTCCTGAATCCATCGTCTCCGGACCACCGTCCGGAGCCATCGACGGTGAATATCACGCTCAAAGGCCCCCGGTTGGTGCTGGACCGGCTCGATCCAAAGGTTTTGAAATTAGGGGTTGCCCTGGAGCCTGAATGGTCTGAGGGCTTGAGGAGCTTCCAAAAATCTGTTGAGTTGCTGCAGCCGTCTGGCTCCCGGTTGGTGTTGACCGGTGCTGTACCGACGGTTGAGGTGGTCGCGGCTGATAAGGCCAATGACCCAGAGAATTAGACAGGAATTCCACTATGGCAGATAGCCCCAAGCCGACGTTCAAGCGAGAACTCTTCGGCACCGATGGCGTTCGCGGCACTGCAAATCAATACCCTATGACCTGCGAAGTAGCGCTGGCGCTCGGACGAGCTGTAGCCCATATGAGCAAGAGCGGTAGTCATCGACACCGCATTGTCATCGGTAAAGACACCAGGGTCTCTGGATACATGATTGAGATGGCCTTTGCCTCCGGTGTTTGTTCGATGGGCGTCGATGCACTTTTGCTTGGCCCGATGCCAACCCCGGCGGTGGCACATCTCACGCAAGACATGCGGGCCGACGCGGGTGTCATGATCAGCGCCAGCCATAATCCCTACGAAGACAATGGAATTAAAATCTTCGGGCGAGATGGCTTTAAGCTGCCTGACGAGATGGAATACCAGCTCGAGCAATGGGCTCGCGGCGATTCTATCGAGCATATCCGGCCCACCAAAGATCAGGTTGGTAAAGCGTTTCGAATTGACGACGCCAGCGGACGTTATATCGCGCGCCTAAAGCAGGTCATGCCAGGTGAGGTTGACCTCGCGGGTATGCGTATTGTCGTCGATTGCGCCAACGGTGCGGCTTATAAGGTTGCGCCCACGGTTCTCGAAGAGCTTGGTGCCGAGGTCTTTCCAATGGGTGTCAGCCCCGACGGCCGCAACATCAACGACGGTGTTGGGGCGATGTATCCTCGTAAGCTCGGTGATGCAGTCC
>JAYYQC010000074.1:0-5596 GCA_036128675.1 Myxococcota bacterium
ATCGGACCTCCTGGGTCTCAGGGTGTAGGCTTTCTTCTCTCGGGTTTTACTGAGACGTCGAATGTTCAGATGGTCGAAGAGATGGTCGAGATGATTTCAGCCCAACGAGCTTATGAGAGTAACTCGCGGGTGGTCAAAGCGGCCGACGAAATGCTGAGAACTGCAGCGCAGATTAAGTAACTGTAATTTCAGGTGAATGTGTGGGAGGTGGGCCATGTTGAGATGGCTACTAACAGGAGCGTTGTGTTTGCTTACCGCTGAGGTAAGCCTCGCGGCCAACGCCAAGAGGGTCGTCAAGGTCGACGGCCCACGCGTGACATTGGGCATGGTCGTCCCACGTATTAACCCCGAATACAGTCAGTTGGATTTAGGCGCAGCCCCGCGTCCTGGGCAATCTGAGACGATCACGCGACGCGATTTTTACGCGCGTCTCGATAACGCACTGGTCCCACGTAAGGGGATCCGCGCTCCGAAAGTCATTCGGGTCAAGCGTTCTGCGCAACGACTACACGAGGCAAAACTTGAGACGATGGTTCGCCGTGAGATTCTTCGACAAGGACTTCAGGGTCTTGAGATTGTGTCGGTTGATGTAAAAGGCGGGATGAAGGTTGGAGGCGGCCAGATTAAGCTCCGTATTAAGCGACCGCGTCGTATGCGGGCAGGCCGCCAGCTGGTGCGCTTCTTTGTCCGCGCTGGCCAAGACCAGGAAAGTGGCGCAACTGCGACGGTTGTCTTGCGACGGGTAGCCGGTGGGTCGCTGACGACGTTTGAGCGGGGGCAAGAGGTACGCGTCATCGTTGACACGGGATCTATCGTGGTCTCGACCTCGGGCGTGGCCCAGGAAGATGGTCGGATCGGTCAGCGGGTTCGCGTTTTACCGAATCGAGGCATGAAGGTCGTAACTGGCACAGTTCGTGAAGATGGTATTGTGGAGGTGACGCCATGAAGTTGTTTCTTAGCGTGATAACACTGTCGATGGTCATGGGGTGTGTGACGCATATTGCGCCGTATGAGCGCAAGGAACGTCATTATGAGCCGGATAACTATGCCAACGAGAATGGTGGTCGAAGTGATGGGTCATTGTGGGGTGACGCGAGCTCTAGCTTCTTCGAAGATGTTCGTGCACGGCGCGTTGGCGATATCATCACCATCGTGATTGAGGAATCGGCGAACGCGGCTCGTGGAGCCAGCACCAAGGCATCCAGTGACTCAAGTGCCGAAGCAGGGGTGACTGCACTCTTTGGAGCCCTGGCCAAAATCGTCGAAAAGAATCCAAACATCACGCCTGAGCAGCTCCTCGGTTATTCGAGCTCGAGCTCATTCGATGGGAAGGGCTCTACGTCGCGCTCAGGCACCCTGAGTGCGGTGCTTCCGGTGCGCATCAAACGCAAACTGCCGAACGGTGATTTCTACCTCGAAGGCAATAAGGTTGTTTTGGTAAACGATGAAGAGAGCTTTCTCTACATGAGTGGCGTGGTCCGCCCCATGGATATTGCGCCTGATAACTCGGTTCTCTCATCTCGAGTCGCAGATGTTGAACTCGAGTATACTGGACGTGGCGTGATTGCGGACCGTCAGTCGCCCGGTTGGTTCTCCGGCATCTTGAATAAGATCTGGCCACTTTAAGGGGGACGTTATGAGAGCTTTGCAATTCTTACTGGCACTTCTTTTCTTTACCGTCTCCACCTCGGCATTTGCGGTTCGCGTCAAAGACCTGGCCGACCTTAAAGGTGTCCGTGACAACCAGCTTATCGGCTACGGATTGGTTGTGGGTCTTGCTGGAACCGGTGACGACGCTTCGGCACCCTTCAGCTCGGAAGCAGTGGCGACGATGCTCGAGCGGCTTGGTACGCAGGTCGATGCGTCAAAACTTCGACTGCGTAACGTTGCTGCTGTGATTGTGACGGCACGTCTCCCGGCCTTTGTTCAGCCAGGGCAGAAGCTCGATGTCATTGCATCATCGATTGGTACTGCGAAGAGTCTTGCCGGTGGAACCTTATTGATGACGCCGCTCAAGGGACCTGACATGCAGGTCTACGCGGTCGCACAGGGGCCCATTTCAACCGGCTCATTCTCAGTTGAGGGCGGTTCTGGCTCATCGGTCACGAAGAACCACCCAACCGTCGGACGTCTGCCGGAAGGTGCTCTGGTTGAAAAGGCGATTCCAGTGGACTTGATGCGCCAGGATCTTGCGATTCAGCTGCGAACACCGGATTTCATCAACGCCAGTCGTATCGCGGATGCGATTGTCGATGCGTTGATGCCAGAGCCCGTCATTGAGCTCGATGCACGTGGCCGTCCAAAGCGTAAGTCAAAGCAACAAGAAGCGGCTGAGGCCGAAGCCCGCGTGAATCAACGCACATCGCTTCAAGGCCTGGTAACGGTCAATGATGGCGGTAGAGTCACGGTGCGCGTTCCAGAGGAATATCAGAATCGTGTCCCGCTGATGATGGCCAAGATTGAACAGGCAAAGGTAATTACAGATGTACCGACCCGAGTGGTGATCAATGAGCGAACCGGCACTGTGGTCCTTGGCGGCGAGATAACGCTCTCCGCAGTTGCGCTTGCGCACGGTGGTTTAACAATCGAGGTGCGCGAGTCGAGCGAAGTGTCTCAGCCAAACGCCTTTGGTCAGGGAGAGACTGTGGTTACCCCACGGAGCGAGCTGAGCGCGACGGAAGCCGAGGGTGATCTGAAGCCACTCGGACCAGCACCATCACTCTCCGACGTTGTTACTTCATTAAACGCGCTGGGCGTTAAGCCTCGTGACTTGGTCGCGATTCTTCAGATGCTCAAGGCATCCGGTGCGCTCAATGCTGAGCTGAGGATTGAGTAATGATGAAGCTGATGCACGATGTGCCGGTTACGACCTCGGCACCTTCCATTCGCCAGCCTGGCAAGATCTCAGAGGTGAAGGAAGTCGCCAAGCAGTTTGAGAGCTTGATGATGCACGAAGTCTTTAAGGCGATGCGTCGGACGGTCGAGGCGGCGAAAGGTGAACGTACCTCGCAAGGGGAGTCGGTGTTCACGGGGATGCTGGATGAGCGTCTCGCGGCGGTCTCCTCTGAAACGGGAAGTGGCGGCGGTCAGCTCGCGAAAGCGGTCGAAGACCAGCTCTTGCGCTCCGTGCTGCCTCAAGCGTCACCACTGGCCTTGAGTGAGCTGACCAATGGTAATTGGGTTCGTCCGGTAGGCGGCGAAGTAGGTCGGCTCTCGCAGGGGCAGGTCTTCGGAGCGGTACGTGAAGGGAATCGGCCTGATGAGTGCGGTTCGGGGCACTGCGGTATCGACCTTGCGCGTGTCACTGGTACGCCGGTTGTGTCGGTATCTGACGGGGTGATTGCGAAGGTTGCGAATGACCCTTACTCCTATGCAGGTCTGAGGGTATCCATTCGGCATGCACACGGAAAGCTCGAGACGCGCTACATGCACTTGGATGAGATCCGCGAAGACCTCAAGCCGGGTATGAAGGTGAAAGCCGGTGAAATGATTGGTACAGTCGGTAATACCGGTACCAGTTCGAAGGGCGCTCACCTCCATTTTGAAATTTATGATCGTAGCATGCCAAATAAGCCTAAGTATCTGGATCCAAAGCCTTATTTAGAGCTTTGGGACGGTGTGAATACGACGGGGGCCGAAAAAACCAACCATCTGGGTCAAAAGCCTACTAAAGCTGGGCAAGCTTTCGTCGATGAACCCTGTGAGGACGGGTTGCACGTCGGTCATGATCATGGAAAAGACCGCGGGCACCATCCAAAGAACACGCAACGTGGGCTCCGGGCATACGGAGGCTCATGAGGATTAGCTGATGAAGATTCGCTCGAACGACCCGCAGAAGACTTCTCGCTCTACCAGGGCGCAGTCAGCGGTCCGCTCTTATTCCGGCGCGAATCAAGAGGCGACAGACGCAAAGCGTCGCAAGGGTGATAAGGTCACCGTCAGTGCCACAGCATCGAAGCTGGCGGCGGCGGTGCAGGAGGCCTCGAAGGATGTAAACATCCACACGGCCTCGGCAGAGAGACTCGAATCGCTAAAGGCTCAAATAGAGTCGGGTGAATACAAAGTGGACCCGAATGAGCTGGCGATAGCAATTCTCAACAATGAGAAGTCCTAGGGTGAGTGGGTTAGTGATGGGAGTGTGTGATGGATACAGAGAACGTCAAAGAGGAGCTCCTCGAGCGAATCGCTGAAGCACGTGGTGCGGCAATTCGAGCGCGCGGAGATGAACTCGACGAAGCAACCAAAGAGATTGAAGCACTGGAACCGATGCTCTCGAAGCTATCGGGCGACCGGGGTGCGCTCTCGGAGGTGAGGGCCGCACTTGAAGACTTCCTTCTTGTAACGTCGATGCTCCGCAATCTTTTTCAAGAGGCGCTGCTTGGCAGCGATGATCAAGGTCGACAATCCGTTAAAGGGTATGGTGCCGCAGGGGCGGCAAAAAGAGGCGTGGCTGGGCCAAGGCTTCTTCGTGGTTACAGCTGATTCGAGCTGGGTGTGGTGATGGAGAGGAGCCCTCAACGGCTTCTCGTGGTGTGTGAGGTGAACGATGAGCTTACTGCGGACGCTTGGTGCCGGGGTAAACGCGATGAACGCGTATCAGACCGCTGTCATGACGACCGGTCAGAATATTACCAACGCAAATACCGAAGGATACCACCAACAGCAGGCTGTTTTAGGCCGGAAATCCCGCGCAACCGCAGGGGTGCAGGTTCTTGAGACTCGACGGGCGACCGACGTATTTATCGAACGCCAAGCAACGATTCAGCTTGGCACCAAGAGCTACCACGATACACGAAATAAGGCGTTGATCGCAGTCGAATCCACTGTTGGCATGATGGGGGATAACGCTCTCACGACCTATTTCGATGAGTTTTACAACTCTTGGTACGAGCTCTCCGCCAATGCGCAGGACCCAGCCCAGCGCTTCGCAACTTACAATCGAACCGTCGAAGTCGCCGATGCCATCCGCCGAAGTGCTGAGGAACTCACGAAATCACAGCAAAACACGAATGAAGAAATCGCGCGGCTTACCGAAGAGACAAACTTGCTCATTGAGCGTGGCGCGAAGCTAAATATCGACATTGCTAAAGCCGAGGCGACCGGGCAGCAAGCAAATGAGCTGCGTGACGACCTCGATCAGGTGACTCAGCGTCTTGCAGAGCTGGTAGGTGCGCGGGCAACCGAAGATGCCGATGGTTATATGCGTATACACCTCGAGTCGGGCTTTACCTTGGTCAATCAGGGCTACGGGATGAATATCCATCCTGAGGCTGCGGGTGTGACCGGGTTCTATGAGATCGCGATGACCGATACTGCCGGTATGACGATTACGAACAGCGTAGGTGGTCAGCTCGGTGCACTTCTCAAAATTCGTGATGAAGATTTAGAAGAGCAGAAAACCTACTTGGACGACGTCGCCTTTAACTTTGCGAATGCGGCAAATACCGCGCACGGCAATGGCTTTGATATGGATGGAAATGCCGGGGTTGACCTCTTTACGGTTAGTGGGACCCAAGCGGGTTCAGCCATTTCCCTCCAGGTAAACACCGCGATTTCGAATGCCGGGGATCCCGCAAGGCTTTTGGCTGCTAAGGCC
>JAYYQC010000075.1:0-2536 GCA_036128675.1 Myxococcota bacterium
AATACCGCGCACCCAACTGAAACGAGCTGAGAGGTCGATGCGGGAAGCAGCCAAAGATGGTCATACCCGACGTGAGAACGTCGCAACGCAGCCGCTTAAAGAGCATCGCGTCTTCAACAACCCCGACGTGGTGACTGAGGGGTGGTATCCCGTCTGCAAGAGCAGCAAGCTTAAGCCGGGTAAGGCCGATTCGTTTCTTATAAGTCATCATCGCGTCGCAGTCTGGCGGAGCGCGTCGGGTGAGGTGGCTGCGATTGATGCTTTCTGTCCGCACATGGGCGCCGATCTTGGTAATGGTAAGGTCGTCGATGGGATGCTCCAGTGTTATTTCCATCAGTGGTGCTACGGTAAGACCGGTGCCTTGGAGAAGGTGCATTGTGGCGAGATGCCCAAGAACGTCGCCAACCGAGCCTGGCCAGTCGAGGAAAAGTATGGCTTTATTTGGGTCTTCTCAGGTCCAGAGGCCCCATACCCGGTGCCTGAGCCGTCAGGTCTTGAAGGTCAAAGTCATGCCGCACTTTATTTAGGGCGGGCCCGTCTCTTCGCCCATCACCATGTCATGATGGTGGGCGGTATTGATCTTTTGCATTTTGCGACGGTGCATAAATTAGATGTCGACTTTGATCTTAAAGTTGACGAGCCCAATCCCTTTACCGTTATCTGGAAACTCGATGGTCAGGTGCCGCCACGCGGCTGGCGTGGAAAGCTTGCCAACTGGATCATCGGCGGGAAGCTCAACTACCACGCCAAGGTCGCCGGTGGGTCGGTGGTGACGCTTACCTACGGGCCGGAGCTCAAGTTCAGCTTTATGGACCGAAAGGTACCGCCCTTGCATATCCTCTGGGGAGGAGTGGCGGATCACGAAGGCATCAGCGAGGTGGATATCTTCTTGATTGCGCCGCGTAAGAAGGGACTCTGGGGCTTCGTGACCGCGTGGTCGAAGCTCATGCTCACGATTGTGATGCTGGGCATCTTACGTGATGACGATGTGAAGGCCTTTCCTCATATGCGCTTCAATATCGGACGGGTAATGAAAGAAGACGCCAGTGTGACACGCATGGTGAAGTTTCTTAATGGTCTGCCGATTTCGAGCTGGTCTAGGAAGCGAGACGATGGCTAAAATTCGGCGATTGACTCTGGGCGAGTGGTTTCTGAATTACCAGCTCTCTCACAGCTGGTTTTCCTACCATCATCTGCCGTTTCACTTAGATATCGATGTCACGCTTCTGGTAGAGCGGGCCGAGTTATTGGGGTATCGATTCTCTCCAACCGCAACCGTGGTAAAGGCTGCGGCCCAGCTTCTAAAGGAACGACCTCAGTTAAACAGAATGCTTTTCCATACGTTGACTGGGATGCGTATTGCAGAATTTGAGGAGATCCGCGTGAACATGCCAGTGGTTATCGAGAATAACAATGACCCAGTCTTGTCCGCGATGGTCTTTGAAGGGCTGCTCGAAAAAAGTGTTCCTCAAATACACCAAGAGATTCGAGCATTCTCGCAATCGGATCTTAGCGATAAACCCATTGGACGTTTTGTGAATTCGCGGGGCAATCATTGGTGGAATCGACTTTTCCTTAGGTTTATTCATTTCGTTGCTCACCGAATCCCGAAAGCATATGCAACCCGAGGTGGGGGGATCTCAGTCACGTCGCTGATGCGAAGAAACGTTCAGGGCATCGTCATGCGTGGTACTGCCATTGGTCAAACTGCACTGACATTTCTTGTGAACAACCTTCAGAAGACTCCGGATGGGCGATACATTCTCTATGTTGGCGTTGATAACAATCATAGTGTGCTTGAAGGTGACGAATACAGTGAGGCCTGCTCCGTTTTTGCGCAGATTATTGGAGAGCCCGATTTAGACCTCTTTTATCCAAAGGGACAACCCTTTGTGAAAGTGAAGGAAGTCGCCAAATGAAGCCAGCATTCCCAGTGGAGAGTTCATGGTTCGAGTGAGGAAACTATCCCTTTCGGAATGGTTCACTGACTATCAGCTCTTCTATGCTTCGAAGTCGTTGACCCATCTTCCCGGTACGATCGATGTCGATGTAACCAAGCTTGTGGAGGCGGCGGAATCCTGTGGACACCGATTTTCGCCGACCGCGGTCTTGGTCAAAGCCGTTGCATTACTTTTGCGGGATAAGCCTCATCTGAACCGAATGCTCTTTCACACGTTTTTTGGTAAGCGCATCGCAGAGTTTGACGAAATTCGGGTGAACTTGCCGGTCATCATTGCAAACAATGGAAAGCCAGTTCTCTCAGCCATGGTTTTTGAGCGAGTTCTTGAGAAAAGAGTGCCGGAGCTGCATCAGGAAATCCGCGATTTCACGAAGTCTGATTTATCGAAGCTTCCAATTACCAGGTTTGCGACCACCCGAGGAAATTATTTTTGGAACCGACTGATGTTGCGAACCATTCACATGATGGTGAACCGCTTTCCGCGTCTTTATGCGACCAAGGGCGGGGGTATTTCAGTAACATCGCTAATCGCACGTAATTTGCCAGGGGCTATTCTCCGTGGAAGCCCTCTGGGGC
>JAYYQC010000076.1:0-10572 GCA_036128675.1 Myxococcota bacterium
GCGACGCCCGAGCTTGGCAACGGACGGCTCTCATCTCCCCAGACAACCCGGTCAATTTCACGCCCGCCACATTTCAAGACGAGGCCCGATGGTGTTTTGGGCAGAGCGCCGAGCGCTGCACCAAGCCGACGTCCGCTGGCATCGCGCTCATCGTAACTATAATCGAGGGGTTCAACCACAGCATCCGCATCTCCCATGACGAAGTAACTGCCGGAACTTAGGATTTTAGACGTTCGCAATGCGTGGCTTGCTTTGGTCACATCGTCAAACTCACCGGACTCATTTTCGGTTCTTGAAATGCGCTCGATAATGAGTCCCTCGAGAACAACACCTCGGGAAGATGCATTAAAAATCTCAATCCACTCTTTGTTTTCGTCTGCACCGGCCGGGTCGATCATCAGTTCAGAAAAGACCAAGTCACCTGCAACCGCGTCACATCGGTCTTCCGCGCCACTCTGCTGACACGCGGTCACCATCGCCAAGCAAATGAATAATCCGGTTACATTCCTGCATCGGTCTAAGATTTCCGACGTTCGCTTCATACTATGCTCCTGCACCTGGGGGTTCTGGCATGTCACTGATAGTAGGGGCGCATAATTTCAGAGACAGAGCGCGTTGAACACTGGGCCTCCCCTTCTATGCTATGCACCAATTTTTGCAAGCGATAACCATGAGTTAGACGATCGAAGATCCCGAGTTGGCACCTCAAGCGTCAATACCTGTTTCAGAGAGCTTAGATTCGAAGTCGCTCGCTCAACAAAACCGTGGATGCCGGCAAGGGATTTAAGAAACCTCAGGACAGATTAGCTTTTGTTTTCACACTTCTCTCGGTTGCAATTCCCGTAGAGTTCCATTTTATGGTTGGTGATTGTGAAGCCGTACTTCTCGGCCACGAGATCTTGGAGATGCTCGATTCGCTCATCCACGAATTCAATGATTTTACCACATTGTACACAAATGAGGTGGTCGTGATGCTCGCCCTTACCATCGGATGGCTCGTAGCGCGCCTGCCCATCGTTGAAATGACGGGCTTCGGCTAGACCGCAATCGACAAGCAATTTCATCGTTCGATAAACGGTCGCTTGCGAGATCTTTGGGTCAATCTCTCGGGCTACGGAAAGCAGCTCCTCAACCCGCATATGGTCTCCAGATTCAAAAAATGCCTCCGCGACAATTTCGCGTTGCTTTGAATTCTTCAGTCCCTGCTCTGAGATATAAGCTCTAAGGGTCTCTAGACGTCCGGAATGTTCGCTCATAGGAACGTCCTACAAGCTAAGACCGCCTGAATCAACCACCACCTGGCACGAGCCAAAGAGTTCCGTCGCGACAGCGCACGCCTAAGATGTCATCAACTTCGAGCCAGTCCCCGGGCAGATCCTCACCAACCTCCATACGCTGAACCGCTTTGACCGGATACGCATCGCCGTACATCTTGAGAACGGTCGGGCCAAAGTAGCTCGCTCCCGCGATGAAGTTCGCCAAGGCCTGACAGGGCCATTCTCGCGGATTAACCTCAAGATCCTCCGGCTTTGGACGTCTGGCGCGTGGACCCTCACGAGCACCTTGAGGCTTTCGCTCAACGAGATGCGGGCGCTCGATGATGTTGGCCAACGGTTCAAGCGCTGCCTCAACTGCAAGACGATAAAGGTCGCCCCCACTACTGAGTGCAGGCGGCGAACACACGCCTTGCCACAGGATGTCTCCACTGTCCTCACCGGCATCGAGACAATGGATCGTCACGCCAAGTTTGTCTTCGCCGGCCCGAAGCATCCAAAATATTGGCGAAGGCCCCCGCCACTTCGGCAGACAAGAGGGATGCACGTTCAGGGCAAAAAGCTTTGGCACTCTGAGCAAAGCCTCCGAAAAGAGACAGTGAAATCCAACGCAGACTAAGAGGTCGGGTTCGAGTTTTTCGAGCTCTTCCCGAACATAAGCTGCATTTACATCTGCGGTTACAAGGGTGGGGATCCTCGCACCAACTGCGAGGTCTCGAAGGTTCTGCCCACTGATAATGCGTCGAGGCCAGACCCGAGTCGGACGAAACCAAGCATGTTGCGCGCCCTGAATCGGATGGCGCACCCCTTGAACTACCGCGGATATCTCAAAGCTCGAGGATTTCGCTCGCAAGAGTCCTCTCAAGGCTGGTGCCGAAAAGGGGCCACTCTGCCCCAAAAACACCACTTTTGTTACGTTTCCCATTTTCTTACCAAGAGCTCACTCGCGTCTCACCAAGCCCGATTGCATCGTGACGATGAAAAGCGCCTGATCCATTGCGCTCAGAAAATTGGTCCGTTATTGACGGACCCTCTCCAGGAGGTTTCCGTGCGCGTTCTTTATACTTTATGGATTTCTTTGATCCTTTCAACCACGCTGGTTCTAAGCGGATGTGGCTCTCTCCGCGATGGAGGCTCGGCGACCGATGGAAGCGATGTAAGCGATGCATCGAGTATGGAAGACCCAAGCGACCCGACCGATGCAAGCGATACCACCGAAGTCACCGACCCAAGCGATCTGAGCGATGAGAGCGACCCGACCACTGACTCAGAGTGTGATAAAGACAATGATGGAGACCTCTCGCTCGACTGCGGTGGGACAGATTGTGAAGACGAAGATCCACTCGTTTCCGGGCAACGCCTCGAAATCTGCGATTTCATCGACAATAACTGCGACACTCGGAGACGTATCAACGAAGGCCTGGATTGCACCGTATATGTTCATACCTCAACAGAGCTGTTCAAGCTTGACCCCTTCACAACCGAGCCGCCACTCTACGTGGGCGAAGTACCCGGCATTGTCGATTTTGACACATCGTCAGACGGCTCCCTCTTCGGCATATCGTCCTCGACTCTCTATTCCTACGAGAACACCACCCAGGTCTGGTCCAACGTCGGCGGGTTTCAAACTGATGGCTTCGCCAATGGATTTGCCATCGATCAGACTGGCTTGGCTTATATCAGCGCAGGCTTCAACCTCTATAGAATCAACCTCGAGACTGGCATCGAAGAGGCTGTAGGAAACTTTGGTTCAACAATTCGCTCGAGCGGAGACCTTGTGATCAACAAAGACAACAGTCTCTTCATGACATCCCGACTCGATAACGAATCAACTGACAAGCTGGTCCTTCTCAACCCTGCCAACGGTACCGGCTCAGTGGTTGGAGATACGGGCTTTGACCGCATCTTCGGGTTGGCATTCGCTTGGGGCAACCTCTTCGGCTTTACGGACCAAGGAGAGGTTCTCCTCATCGATCCCTACACCGCCGAGACCCAACGTGTCGCTCACCATGAAGGCTACGTGTTCTATGGGTCGGCCAGTAGCCCAGAGCGCTGAACCAATTCGTTGCGATTACCTACCGCCTCACTGTAATTAGCTCGAAGAGCTTTAAGCAGAAGAGGAACCTATGGCAGATCTAATCCTGATTCGTGGTGCTGAGGTTTTTACCCCTGAGGCACGCGGCGTCATCGACGTTCTTATCGCTGGTAATCGGATTGCTGCTCTAGGGCCAAACCTCGATGCCCCACCAAGCAGTTGGCCATGCGAAGTATTTGACGCGCATGGATTAAAACTTACCCCCGGGCTGATCGATGCCCACACCCATATGTCAGGGGGTGGCGGCGAAGCCGGTGCAGCAACAAAGGTACCGGCTCCAGTCCTCACAAGCTTCACAACTGCTGGCGTTACAACTGCTATCGGACTTCTGGGTACCGATGGGACAACCCGATCAATTGCGGAACTTCTCGCCGCTGCGCGGGGATTGGCGGAGTTGGGGCTCAACGCACTTTGCTACACGGGAAGCTACGACGTTCCGCCTCCGACACTCACCGGAAGCGTCCGCGGCGATATCGTACACATCGACCGTATTGTTGCGGTTGGGGAACTTGCCATCAGCGACCATCGTAGCTCTCAACCAACCTTTGATGAGATTATAAAAATCGCTGCACAAGCGCACACAGCGGGCATGATGACAGGTAAAGCCGGTCTGGTGCATTTTCACCTTGGCGATGGCCAACGGGGGCTATCGCTGATCCGCGAGGCACTCAAGAAAACTGAGCTACCTGCTCGAACCTTTCACCCTACCCACGTCAATCGTAATCCTTCACTCTGGAAGGAAGCTAAGGAGATGGTTCATAGCGGAATTTCGATAGACATTACGGCTTTCCCCGATGAGCCGAATGAGCCTTCGACAGCGACATTTATAGCCGACTATCTCGATGCCAAGCTTCCGATCGATAAACTCACAATGAGCTCGGATGGTGGCGGCTGTCTTCCATGCTTCAATCATTGTGGTGAGCTGCTCAGAATGGATGTTGGGCGAAGCGAGACGCTCGTTCACGCCCTGCGTCAAATTACCGAAGACGGCTATCCGCTTGAACAAACCCTCAAGCTTTGCACCGAAAACCCCGCCAAGCTCTTCAGATTTCACGGCCGTGGCACAATTGAGGTTGGCAGTTACGCAGATCTTGCCCTCTTCGACTCGAATTTTAATGTCGAAGCGACACTCTGTGAGGGTCGCTGGATGGTCAAGAATGCCAAGCCAGTAGTCCAAGGCCTCTTCGAACCACCCCTCGATGAGTAGTCCGTTACTTAGAGGCGCACGTCCCTCGGTAAATTTCGCGTAAGTTGTTTAAAAAGACATCATTTTCCCAGATCGCAAACGTTGATCCCTCGACCGTGCGGCGTTAGTAAGGCGCCATATTGTGAGGGAGGAACTACATGCCATCGCCAAGACCCGAAGACGCAGAGCGCGGCTTCATTGTCCCTATTGGGGGCGCTGAGGATAAAGTTGCTGATAAAATTGTACTCAGAAAGTTCGCCGAGCTCTCTGGGGGGGAAGATGGTCATATCGTCATCATCCCAACTGCCTCACAGCTGGAAGATACCGGCGACCGCTATGTCGAGGTCTTCTCGGAGCTTGGCATCGGAAGTACTGACGTATTCCGTATCTCCGAACGCGAAGACGCGAACTGTGCTGATCGGGTCTCACGCTTGCAAAAGGCGACCGGTATCTTCATGACCGGAGGCAACCAGCTTAGGCTTTCAACAATCCTAGGTGGAACCGACGTCGCAACTCATATTCGTCGACTCAATGCAAAAGGGGTTCATATTGGTGGCACATCCGCCGGTGCAGCCTTCATGAGCGAGCATATGATTGCATATGGTGCGGAGGGCTCAACGCCGAAAGGTGGCATGGTCACGCTTGCGCCCGGACTTGGACTCACGAATGCGGTCATCATCGATCAGCATTTCCGGCAGCGAGACCGCCTAGGTCGCTTACTGTCTGCACTCGCTTTCAATCCATTCATGATTGGTATTGGTCTCGACGAAGACACCGCCGCTTTCATCGGTCCCGAGAGTCTCATTCGAGTCATGGGCAACGGTGCAATTACAGTTGTCGACGTGGCCGAGCTCAAGCATTCCAGCATGGCGGAAGTACGCGACGGTGAACCAGTAGAACTCACAAATATCCGTCTTCATGTGTTGGGTCACGGTGGTCGCTATTGTCTCGAAACAAGAAGCGCCGAAGCCGGTGCACAGCGTTAAAATCTAATCTTTATATCCCACGCCCTTGGGAGGTCCTATGAAAATCATCGAACGCCGAAGTTATCTCGGTCCCAACCTCTACGCGAACTTCCCCGTCATTCGGTTCACAATTGACCTGGGCCCTCTCGAAGAAAATCCGTCCGCGAAAATCCCAGGGTTTGTCGATGCACTGCTCGAAAAAGTCCCAGGACTCCACGAGCACGGCTGTTCTTACCGCGAGCCCGGTGGCTTCGTGAGACGCATGCGTGAGGACGACGGTACCTGGATGGGTCACATCTTTGAGCATGTCGCCATCGCTCTCCAAAATCGTGCCGGCTGCCAGAGTGTTAGTTTTGGTAAAACTCGCTCAGCTGGTGAGCATGGGGTGTACCACGTTGTTTATGAATACGAGGAAGAGTGGGTCGGTAAAGCAGCGGGAGAACTCACCCTTAATCTGATCCATGCACTTATTCCCGAAGACCTTCGAGCCGGCGCAGAAGTCCCATCTGACTTCAACTTCGAATCGGAAATGGAAGACCTCATCCGTGCAGCCGAGCGCCGTGCACTTGGACCATCAACCGGTTCCCTCGTTCGCGCGGCCGAAGCGCGAGACATTCCTTGGATTCGACTCAACGAATACAGCTTGATTCAGTTCGGCCACGGACACCGGCAGCGCCGCGTCCAAGCAACGATCACAAGCGAAACCCGTCACATCGCAGTCGACATTTCCTCAGATAAAGAACTGACTAACCAGATTCTAGCCGACGTCGGTCTTCCTGTTCCACGGCAGTACTCAGTCTACCGAGAAGAGAGCGCATTAAAGGCAGCCAATCGTCTTGGGTTTCCGGTCGTCGTGAAGCCATACAACGCCAATCACGGCCGAGGTGTGAGCATTGGTCTCACGACTGATGACCAAGTAAAAAAGGCCTTTCAACAAGCACGTGAGCACAGTCGCTGTGTTTTGATCGAATCATTTATATCGGGATTTGATCACCGCATGCTCGTCATCAACCACGACCTAGTCGCGGTCTCAAAGCGCGTACCCGGACATGTTACCGGTGATGGCAAGCAATCAATCGCTGAGCTAATCGACCAGGTCAACCAAGATCCACGTCGCGGAATCGGACATGAGAAAGTTCTTACCAGACTAGAACTCGACGCCCAGGCTGAACGCCTGATGGGCAAAGCCGGTTACGACGCGGACACTGTACTTGAAGAAGGTCAAGTCTTCTATCTACGGTCGACCGGCAACCTTTCGACTGGCGGCACTGCGATTGATGTCACCGACCTCGTCCACCCCGACAACCGCGAGATGGCTATCCGAGCCGCAGCAACCGTGGGTCTCGATGTCTGCGGCGTTGATTTCCTTACCCCCGATATCAGTCGTTCCTTTAAAGATATCGGCGGCGGGATTTGCGAATTGAATGCTGCCCCCGGATTCCGGATGCATGTCGCTCCGAGTGAAGGTAAATCCCGTGACGTCGCAGGCGCAGTCATTGATATGCTCTTCCCTCACAGTGCTCCAAGCCGTATTCCGATTGCGGCAATTACTGGTACCAACGGGAAGACAACCACGACGCGAATGCTCGCCCATATTCACAAGATGGCGGGCGAAAAGGTCGGGATGACAACCACCGACGGTATCTACATCGATGGACAGAAAAGTGTCGAGGGCGACATGACGGGTCCCGTATCAGCCCAGATGGTCTTACGCGATCCGACGGTCACGGTCGCTATTCTGGAGACTGCGCGAGGAGGTCTTCTCAAAAAGGGACTTGGGTACCGGCACCCAAATGTAGCCTGCTGCCTAAACGTCCAGGAAGACCACCTTGGATTGCGCGGAATTGACACCTTGGACCAGCTCGCCGAGGTGAAGCAGATTCCAATCGAGGTAGCTCGGGATACCGTCGTCCTGAATGCAGATGACCCTCGCTGCTTAAAAATGGCTATCAAGAGCTCTGCAAAGAACGTCTGTTATGTAACCCTGAATCCGGAACACGCCTTGGTCCGCGAGCACATTCGAGCCGGTGGTCAAGCCGTCGCACTTGAAAAGGGTGTGAACGGCGAAATGATCAGTATCTTCGATGGCGGTTCTCATATTCCCCTACTCTGGACCCATCTAGTCCCAGCAACACTCGAAGGACAAGCAGTACACAATGTCCAAAATGCGATGGTTGCTGCTGCGATGGCCTATGCAATGGGCGTCAAACTTGACGATATCCGGCAAGGGCTTCGAACCTTTGATACATCGTATTTCCAAGCGCCGGGCCGTATGAATGTCTTTGACCAAAACGGCTTCAAGGTCATTTTGGATTATGGTCATAACCCAGCCGCTGTAGATGCGATGTGCACCTTGGTCGATCGCCTCGCTCAATCCGACTCACTCGGTACCAACGGAAAGCGTATCTGCGTGTTGGCTGCCCCCGGCGACCGCAGAGATGAGGACATTGTGAAGATTGCATCTATCGCCGCGAATCGCTTCGACCGCTATATCTGCAAGCGTGACGATCATCGCCGTGGTCGTGGCGACGAAGAAGTTCCGTTGATGCTAAAGAATGCACTCATCGACAATGGTGTAGATGAAGCCGATATCGACCTTATCGTTTCCGAAGAGGTGGCAGTTGAGAGCGCCTTACAAAGCTGCGAACAGGGAGACCTACTCCTGATATTCGCCGATAACATTTCGCGGACATGGAAGCAGATCACCAAGTTTGGCGATCACGCACGCGTTGAACCTGAAGCGCAAGAGCCTCAACCTCCAAGCCTTGCATCACTCGGCGATGGTTACCCTGAATTTGAGCCGCCAGAAGGACAGAAGCTCATTCGCGACAGCCGAGGTGTCTTGTTGGCGGCTGACGAAGAGGCTGATTGATGCAGGTTGAGACCGTTCATCGCATCACCGGTCCTCACCTGATTCTTCCGACCACCGGAGCCGCGGCGTGGCTACAGATTACTGAGGCCGAATGGGACCATTACAAACCTCGTCTAGCCCAACGACTCGAAGAGGCTTGCTCAGCTCTCCCCATTGAGTCGTCGTTTGTCGAACACTACTTTGAGGGCGGTGTTGCAGTTGCATTGGTCGCTCCCCCGGATCTCCTCTACACGGCGTGTGCGGTCCTTGAGTGGGCTACGAGTGATGAGCCCACGTCCGGCGAGTTGTGGGATGCCATCGCCACCGAGCGGCAAGCCGAGGAACGGCCTCTCCTGCGCCACCTTCATGAATGGGCGAAATCCCATGATATTCAAGCCTTTGATGATGAGGATGCGCTTACCATCGGACTCGGCCACGGTCATGAGAGCTGGCCCCTCGATGCGCTGCCAGGGCCTGAAACGATTGCTCAGACTCAGTTTAAGAATATACCAATCGCTTACATAACAGGTACCAACGGTAAGACGACGACAACCCGGATGCTCGCCCGGATCGCAAAAGAGGCGGGACTCACTGCCGGCAATACATCAAGTGATGGCATCGTTGTCGACGGTGAGGTAATCGAGCGAGGTGACTGGACGGGGCCCGGGGCCGCTCGCATGGTCTTGCGTCACCCCGACGTTCAAGTTGCCTTGCTCGAAACGGCGCGTGGTGGCCTTATGAGACGAGGTCTCGTGCTCGGTTCAGCGGATGTTGCCATCGTCACAAATATCAGCGCGGATCATTTAGGCGAATGGGGACTCACCGATGTACACCGCTTAGCCGACGCCAAGCTCGTTGTGGCCCGTGGACTTAAGCCGGGTGGGATACTTGTCGTAAATGCGGATTGCCCAATTCTTATGGCAGCCCTTGCACGACTCCCCGAATCAATCATGTCTCAAATAAACATCCTTAGATTTGGATTCGAATCTAAAATCGACAACAACACCTCGCCCAAGCCGCTTGATGTGACGCTCACCCATGATGCACTGGTGTTTCACCACCCCACCAAATGGTCTGTCTCCGTAAAGAGTATACCGCTCACACTTGGCGGTGCTGCGCTTCATAATGTGTATAACGCAGCCGCGGCAGCTCTCGCGGCTCAAGCCTTAGGTTATGCACCAACGAGCATCGAAGCGGGGCTGCGGGGACTTAAACCGGATCCTAAAGATAGCCGCGGCCGAGCCAATCTATACCAAGTCGATGACAAGTTTGTTCTACTCGACTTCGCTCACAATCCAGGCGGCCTTCAGATGATGGCGGAGTTCGCAAAACGCTTTCAGAGCGGTGACCGTTATTTTCTGATGGGCCAAGCAGGAGATCGAAGCCCGCAGCTCATCCAAGAGCTTGCGGAAGCAGCAGTTGCAATCGGACTGGCCGGGGTTGTTGTAAAGAATCTTCCGGGCCATGCCTACGAACGGGACCCAGACGAAGTTGCACAAAAGCAAGTGGAAGCTTTAATTCGGGCTGGTCAGTCGCCGGACACAATCGAGCACATCGCGGATGAAATCGAGGCTGCCAGTAAGCTCATTGACCGAGCTACCCCAGGGTCGCTGATCTGCTTAATCGCACACGAGCAAGTCGATGGTGTGATGGAAATGCTGGTGTCGCGTCACGCAAGCATTCTTGAACTGACCAACGGATAGAGGATGGTGCTCGTTCCCGAGCACCGTTCTTCACTTAGAAACGATACTGCGCTGCGATACGGAACTCATTGGAGACATCCCATTCAACATCGCCAAGCTCGCGCACTTGCTTTCGCGCATAGAAGACGGATGCAACGCCGATCTGTCTCCAGAAATACCAGTGCAAAGCGCCACGAAGCTGCGTTTCTTCATCGGTTGGATAACTGAACGATGGGTTCAATGGAGACATTACTTTGTAAAAGCCGTAATCCATTGCGAGCATCAGGTGCTTAGGCAACAAGAGAACCCCTAACTCGACATTCATGGAATGTTGCTTAGATGAAATCTCAATAGTCTCACCGTTTTCAACCGTCGATTGCATCGCGTTTCGCCAGTAGTACTCGCCGGCGAGGTGGAAATAGCTAAATCGAGTCTGCGCACCGAAGAAGAGTGCTGGGAAACGCTCCGCCGATCGCTGCTCCCACTTGGCGCCATAACGAGTGCTCAGCGATAGAGGCA
>JAYYQC010000077.1:0-7509 GCA_036128675.1 Myxococcota bacterium
TTGCAGGGTCAACCGATAAGGAGCATGCGGGTCTTTCATTCGAAGGGCATTGGTCCGCACCACTCGGAAGCCGATGTCAGGCGCCGCCGACGAGCTACCATCGCTTGAGTCATCAGCTGAATGATTCTCACTCGCTATGGAATGATAAGCGGCTCCTTTAAATGCACGAGCCTTACGGTCTTTGTTTTCCCAAGGTGTTAATGAAGGCCCATCTGGGTCGCTAACTTCAAGAGCAGTCTTGTAATTCTGATTCTTAACATCGACCAGGAATTTAGGATGCCTCTTTGCGAGATCCCAAACCCATTCCTTTACGTTACCGATAATATCATAGAGCCCCCAGGGGTTCGGTAACTTTAGACCGACCGGCATGGTAAAGGTTATCCAACGACCATACTTATTGGTCTGGCCAGCATGGGCATTGTGGCCATACCAGGCATAATCAGCCAGTCGAGGGTCCGGTGCTCCCAGCCGAGTGCGGACATCCGGCGTATTCTCAGGTGTATGGAGGGCGTTTCCGAAGAAAAAATCAGTCGTTGTACCGGCTTTGCATGCGTACTCTGCCTCGCAATAGGTAGGCAGCCGCCACCCGTCGCACTCCTTATCCGGCCATGAGACGTTTTCTCCGTCGATTGTATAAGCTGGCGTCAAGCCTGAGAGTTTTGAGAGAGTGTTGCAAAACCGGATTGCGTCGAGCCAGCTTACGTTTTCAACTGGGCGACAAAGAGCATTGTCGCCGGTAAGACGAAATGTACCCGCTCGCATGGACGCTAAATTATCGCTCGTGTTGTCCTCATCTGCAGTAGTTGCCCCTGCCGCCCCTTGATGGGCAGATGGATTTTCACCCATCACTTTTAGAAAGAGCTCCTGAGTGACAGGAGTAGTCAGCATATCGAAACCACGGGTAATTATCACCTTTGTGCGAGGTTCTCTCTGAATCTGCGAACCGAGCAAGAAGGTACCGGGCTTTATCGTTACCGTTTTCAAGTCTCTTAGGTTCATAATCATCCTCCCTAAGCGTTCAAATCTAGTTGCGCTTCATCATCATGGGTATCACCGTAGCCCTTTGTCAAAACCCAGTAAGTGTTCAATCGGAAGAGGTTGAACACGCTAAACATTTAAGAGCTGCCCAACTCAAGTAAATCGTTCGCTGGGCTCCAAATGCAAACTGATGAAGCAACTGAGAGGGATCGGCGATGCAACCGGACTCAATATCAGGTCAACGAATCAAGGGGCCAAACGCGTACGATAAGTTGAGCGGGGATCTAGCTCCGAGTACTCTTTGAGAATCCAACTGTCGAAAGGACCATCATGAGGCATTTACTCTCTCTTTCTCTGTTGAGCTTTGCGCTTATTGCGCTCAGTGCTTGCTCAAGCACCGACGAGGACACGGGTTGTACCGCAGCATCCTGCGGTGAGGGCACAGTCTGTGATGCAGCAACTGGCCAGTGCGTCCTAGACGACAGTAATGATTGTCTCGACGACAGCGAATGTACCGATGGACTCGTGTGCCGAAACAGCGAATGCGTCTCTCGGTGCGATGGCGTTCAGTGCAATACAGGGCAGACCTGCGATCCGAATACCGGTCTCTGTGAAGACGATGGCACCGGTGGTGGCGGCGGTGGTGGCGCAGGTGACTGCTCAAGCGACGAAGACTGTGCGGCAGCCGGTGTCGCATGCATCAATGGTGCATGCTTAGCCGGTCAGGGAGCCGACTGTAGCCAGTTTGAATGCCAGGATGGGCTTAACTGCGCAACCGGTCTCATCGGCTCTCAGTGTCTTGTACCCTGCACCCAAGCCTCCGAATGCGCGCTGATCGAGCAGTGCTTGACCGACCCACCGGTCTTCTTAGCTGGTTTTCGCGACCACTGCTTCACCAATACGTGCGGACCGCACGACCAGTTCCCACCTGGAGATATCCGAACCAACATCCTCGAGGATGCACAATATCTCGGGCCTTGTCCGGTCAGCGGGGACCCAAATGGCGGGATCTGCTGGGGTGAGTTCGACCTCGTCGCAACACTTGGTCGAGGTGGTATTTGTATGGGAGCTTCTGGCACCAAGGTTCACGGTGAGACCTGTGACCCAGCTGCCACCCACGGTGATGAAAACGCATGCACAGATTCATTCTGTGCACCGCAGACAAACACCTGCATGGCTTTCTGTAATCTATTCGACGATGAAGCCTGCCCAGATGGCTCGGCGTGTTTAGTGGTTACAGAGCCCGCTGGTTTTGACCGCTCAGGTGTCTGTGCGCCGCAGCTGGACGCCCCGGTCGCCGCATTTGAGGCGTGTACTCAGAGCCCAGTCTTCAACCCTTGCATCGATGGTACATTCTGCGCGCCACGCGATATGCAAGAAGGCACCGAGACCGTCTGCTTACCAGCATGTCTACTTACACCGGATGACGACGGCACCGGCGCCTGCGAGACCGGCACTTGCACCGCCGTTCCACCAGAGGTTTTTCCAGAGCGTTTAGGGCTATGCGCACAAGAATAAGTGCACCGTGCACAGGGAGCTGACATCGTTCGGCTCTCTGTGCGCTTGCTTTATACCCCTCTTGTTGCTCGGTTTCCTAAATATGGGTCGTTCGACTCATCGATGTCCCGAAATCAAACGCATTGTTCAGCTAGAGCGCTAGCGTCATCAAGTTGCTCATCGCAGCTTTGCCCATGCATTATTCAACTCAAAAGAAGATAACTAAATCGTTCGATCGCCGCTCAATGGCTCTCTAGCGCCACTTCTTAGGTATTAAGTTGAGCTTTTATTGATTCAACCCTTGAAAGTTTTCCCTGCATTGTTTAGCCCGCGGGCCCGGCGCTTTTCTGGGAGCCCCTGATTTAACCCGCGCTGAAACTCAATTTGAACGGAGTCAGAGCCGTGAAGCTGTCTAGCATTTTGAATGATTCGCTTATCCTACACCACGATTCAGTCGAGAGCTTCGAGCAAGCTGTTGATCTTTTAGCAGAAGCAATCGGCCAAGCGTTCTCTTTTGAAGTAAGCACCGAAACCATCAGGTCATCGGTTCTTGAGCGTGAAGCCATCGCCTCTACAACGGTCGGTAATGGGGTATCGATTCCTCACGCGCGGATCCCGGGCTTCGAAGACCTCGTAGTTGGGGTGTTGGTCCTGAAGACACCTCTGCGGCACAACAACGCGTCACTGCAGATGCTGGCAATGGTGTTGACCTCGGAGAGCGCCTCGCAGCTCTATCTCAACACCGTCGCATCGATTGCAAAGATTGCAGAGGACCCCGAGCTTCTTCCGCCTCTCTTGGCTACATCGAGAAGCGAAGAGTTCCTTGAGATCGTCGACAACTCGAGTCTGACTATCTCAACAGAGCTCGCAGTTGCCGCGATTATGTCGACCGAAATGACGAAGGTCACGCCGGACAAGACGCTCAAAGACGTGATCAACCTGATGTCGCAAAAGGGGCTTAGCTACCTACCAGTCGTATCCAATGACGGCGAGTTCTTGGGGGAACTCAATCTCAATGATGTCGTAAAGCTCGGTATACCGAATTACGCATCGATGCTGGGAAGCTTGAGCTTCCTTAAAACATTTGAGCCATTTGATGAGCTCCTCAAGAACGAGGACAAAATCTTTGTTCGGGATGTGATGAAGCAGCCAATGCTTGAGATCAATCCTGAGGCATCAATTATCGAGTTGGCCTTTAAGCTTTCTCGTTCTCATAAACGACACGCGACCGTGGTATCGGGGGGAAAAGTGGTCGGCGTCGTCAGTCTCTTTGATATCGTTACTAAAGTGCTACGAGGCTAAAATGGAACCCCAAGTAATTTTTGGCATTAGTGTCTTTACTATCTGCTTTATTCTTATCTCATCGGATAAAATCAGTAAGACCGTCACCGCGATGGGTGGTGCGTCGATCTTCCTGGCAACCTCAATTATCTCTCAAGAGCGTGCTTTCGAGGAGGTTGATTGGAACGTTGTCTTCTTGCTTATCAGCATGATGCTCATCGTCGGCATTACAAAGGAGACGGGTCTCTTCGAGTATGTCGCAATCAAAATGGCGAAGATAGCCAAAGGCTCTCCATTCAAGATCATGCTTTTGCTCTGCCTTATTACGGCAGTCTTCAGCGCCTTTCTCGATAATGTGACGACCGTTCTCATCCTGACACCGATTACTATCCTCATCGCGGTCGAGCTCGGACTGAGTCCCATCCCGTTTATTCTCGCAGAGATCATGGCTTCCAATATCGGAGGAACTGCCACACTGATCGGCGACCCCCCGAATATTATGATTGGCTCCGCTGCACATCTCAGCTTTCTCTCATTTATTCAGAACCTCTCGCCCGTCATCATCGTGATCCTCGCGATTTACTGCGTCTGGATTTACTTCGTTTGGGGCAAAGACATGCACGTCTCAAACCAGAAAAAAGCACGGATCATGGAATTCGATGAGAAGCAGTCTCTGAAGAACCGTCCCTTGCTCATTAAGTGCTTGGTCATCATCGGTCTGGTGATTGTGGGATTCTTAGGCCACAGTGCTCTGCACCTCGAAGCGGCGACCATCTCATTGGTTGGTGCATCAGCCTTGATGCTCTGGACCGGAGAGAAACACGTTGAGAAGTTTTTTCACGAAGTGGAGTGGGAGACCATTTTCTTCTTTATCGGCCTCTTTATCTTGGTAGGCGGACTGGTTGAGCTGGGTGTGATCAACTGGATGGCTCAGAGCCTGCTTGACCTCACTGCTGGCAATATCACGACAACATCCATTTTGATTCTCTGGAGCTCAGGGGTTCTCTCCGGCTTGGTCGACAATATCCCTTATGTCGCGACAATGATTCCACTCGTCGAACAGTTCATGCAGGACCCATCGGTCGCAAACGATCCGCGCATCGGCTCGCTCTGGTGGTCCTTGGCACTTGGTGCATGCTTGGGGGGCAATGCGACCCTCATTGGTGCATCCGCAAACGTCGTCGCCGCGGGCATTGCCAATAAGAGCGGCTACAAGATTTCTTTCCTTGAGTTCACGAAGTACGGCATCGTTATCACCATCATCAGTCTTGCAGTGTGCACTGGCTACCTTTTGCTCTTCTTCCTTTAAAGCTCGAAGCGCCCAAGCGGTGCTTTTCCACCGAAGTGCCTGCTCGAGAGCACTAGGGTGGTTCGCATGCGACTTGCGGTCGAGACACGTGATGTCGTTGAAACGCGGTGTCGCGTTGAACGCGCATCGGTGCGCGAGGGTTGCCGAGATTTGATTGAAATCCGTGTGTTTCAGAAGTGGTCGGAAAAGGAAAAGGCCTCGCCCTAGCGGCTGCCCCAGATCGCCTGGCAGTCTTCAAGAACGTCTGAGGGGTGCCCGCTAAAACCGAAGATACCGACGTTGTAGTTCACAAGGAGTGAGCCGTCCTCGGAGAGAAGCACAGTAATGCGCGAGTAGGAACCCTGAGATGGTGAGCTGATGGCACCGTAGGCGGTAGCCAACGCGCGGCCATCGTCGCGCCAAACCTCGTACCCGAACGACTCCTCTTCAACCCAGTTGTCGATGGTGTTGAGGTCGCCCTCTCCGATACCGATGATTTTCACGCCGAGGGCATCGAACTCGGCTTTGAGGTCACGGAACCCGCAACCTTCGACGGTTCACCCATACGTCCCTGCGGCTGGAAAGAACCACACGACCGTCGGGCTTCCCGCAATGTTGGGCGGGCCTCTTGAGCTTCCATCTGAGTTGGTCGCCCCAAATTCGGGTAGGGCAATCGTTGCGCGTGGTACATCACCGTTAAGACCTAAGCCGCGGATATCATCCAGCGTGGTAACCGTAACTGTGTCCGAAGGGTCGGATGCATCGGCAACCTCAGAGGCATCACTCGAATCAGATGCATCGCTCGGGTCGGATGTATCGCTGTCATCAGATGACGCGTCGCTTGCGTCAGCCGTCGTCGAGGCGTCGGACGCGTCACTGGCATCTGATTCGTCGCTTGCGTCGGTGGCGTCTGATGTATCGGTGGTGTCAGAAGTATCGCTCGCATCTGCCGCTTCTGAAGGGTCAGAAGTGGTCGCTGACGCATCGCCGCTCGCGCCTGAGCATCCGGTGAGACACCAGGTGAAGGCGATAGCAAAGATTATCGAGCTGAGCTTCATACGCAGACCTTAACCATTCAAAGACACTTTGTCACTCCCACGTCGGGGAGAGTGGCTTAATCCCACCAGCATCGTGGTGGATCAGGGCACGGAATCAGACCAAAGGTGATCGTACACCCAGCCGACTGGAACCAATTTCCGATGACCGTGAGAACGCCCAAGGTAGACGAGACATCGTCGCAGGTATTTTCGCGCACCTGGCGGGTACAGTTGCGCTTGCAGCCGCCCCACCAGTGCCGCTCACAACAATACGATTCGCTGCGGTAATAATCTCGACAGTACGCGCAGTTTGACGGAAGGATTTCATCAACCTGGCACCAAAGAATATCCAGGGTGCACTCATCGCTGCACTCGGAAGCCGGTAGCGCAGTGGCATTGAACTGCGCACTTCCGGTCATATTGTCATCGCTGTTTTGCACGATAACTGTCGAGTCCTGGCGGAGGTGCTGTGAATAGGGGCCGTCGCACCATAGGGCGGGTGTGCTTTTCGCCGGTGTCCAGTTCACGGTAGCCGTGCCGGTGGAGTTGTTTCGGTTGGAGACGCTGACATTCCCGGCCCCGTTACGACGTGCGACAACATAAAGGTCTGAATTGTTCGAGCACACATCCCCAATGCTGAAGCCCCGCGCAAGGTCTTGGTTGTGGGACACCACGCCGTTGCTCGTATCGATGGACACCCAAGGGCGTACATTGTTCACGGTCACTACGACATATGCATCAGTTGAACACAATCGTTCACTTGATCCACTCTCGCGGTCGCAAACCCGAAAACGGAACTGTTCATTTCCGATACAGAGACTCGCCGTAAAGCGCACGGTAGCGTTGGTTCCATTCTGCGATAAGATGACCGCATTTGACGGATTACCAACAAGCTCGAAGTAAAGGGAGTCACCATCTGGGTCACTACCGCTCAACTGGATATTTGTTGTTGAGCTCTGGTCGCAGCTGGCGGTGGTAGCCGTCGCGCTGGGGCGACGGTTGTCATAACAGCCTCCGTAAATGCAATAAGGGGTATCTACGCCGCAATTCTCATGAGGTTCGCCATTGAGATAGGACGGGCAAGAATTGAAGCAGTTACCGGTTGAACCATTGCAGCGGTATGGGCTACAGGCCACACCCGCGGGATTTGAGCACTGACCATCCGAGCAAGTCGCGCGCGGTACCGAGAACCGGTCCGAGTCGATGCATGCCGCGGGGCTACATTCTAGGTCTGGGTCAGTGCCGGCCGTCACTGACTCACACCAGCCATTGTTTTGCCCAGTCTTCGACTTGCGGCACGCTGTGCAGGTCGAGTCGCACCCGGACTCGCAACAATAACCGTCCACACACTCACCGCTGGCACATTGCGAGTCGAGGCCACAGGCTTCACCGATGAGAAGCTTATTGGTACAGGTGTTACCACCGCCG
>JAYYQC010000078.1:0-3033 GCA_036128675.1 Myxococcota bacterium
CTCCTCATCTCCCTTTATCGCAAGACGTCTCGAGAACTTTTGAAGGACTGCAGCACCTTGCTCGCGCGGTGCAGTCAAATTCACTCGAAGTGGTATTCTCTAAAGAATGTTAAAGGGAGAGTTTTGAGACTGAGCAAATCAACTAAAAATTCGAGATACCTCGAAATAAACTAACCAGTAGATTGTTTTGGTGCGTAAGGACCCCTGCGTGACAATGTGGGTTCTTCATCATCTCACCTCCCACCGAGATATGGGGAAACGTTATCTTCTACCTGGCTCCTGAAGATGACGATGGCATGGGGGATATCTGGGTTCATTCCTCAAGCCATCCCACGACGTGTCGCGGTTGAGCGCCGATTAGAAGCGCGCGCCGAAATACCAAATAATCCGATCACCGCCGCCAAAGCTGAGACTGTACCCATTGGGTATCGGACCCCAGTTACCAGTGGCTTCATCCACACCCATCAAGGCCCAGACCGGCGACCCGTCAAATTCACCAACCTGCACTGTGGATTGGCCGACGAGGAGCGGTCCATCTTCAAAGTTACGTTCTTCTTCACTGCAGCCCGAGTTGGCCTCGTCTTGAACCGTCCAGTTGGTCATCATCATTTCCATTGCAAAGGTACAGCCTTCACCGCAGAGCTCAATGGATGCGATTCCTTCAAGCTGGCCAGCCACGAAGCAATCCCCCGAGCCATCGGTACTGGTGCGCTCATATTCGATCTCCCCAACGGTCTCGGACGTATCAAGGTTTGCATTCCATTCGGCCCCGCCTCGATCATTGTCACAGAGTGTCTCACGAAGCGGATAGGCCCATTCGACTGGCCCATCTGCAAGCTCCGCACGCAGTGCCGTGTCATGACGGTCGATAAAGGCGATGGTCTCGGAGACGGCTTCCTCGACACTTGGCCACTCCGGTCCGAGTGGAACGACGACCCTCTCAAAGACTGCACGCATTGAAGCAATAGATGCACTCAGAGCTTCGGGATCCCAGTAGGCGTCCATGACCTCGGTCAGCCGCTCAAGGTACATCGCCTGCCCTTCTGGGTGGAGATAGAGTCGTCGGGTTAAGAGACCGGCGGTGTTGATCGAGTGAGGTGCGAGTCTGCCCTCGAAGAGCATGAATGTTGATTGAAAGGTCTGGTCGACGCCCCACGGAATGAAGTGAAGACGGTCCGAGGTTGGGTCATGGTACATATGGTAGTTGTTCGTGTTGCCCGCATAGCCGTCCCAATGTGCGGTGAGGGTTTCGACCACCCAAAAATTGAGGAATGCATCCAGGTCAACGTAGCTTGAAATTCCTTCGATTAAGGTTTCATCAGGCCCCTGAAGTACTTCTGCCAATCCGTTTATGGCCGTCCTGTCCGGCGTGTCACTGTTGGTCTTTTGATTGAAGGTTCCCATCCAGCCTTCTCGGAAATCGCTGAGCGTTCCCTCATATAAATTGCCTTCAGGATCGCTAAAATTACGACGGACGAATGGCTTTTTGATACTCTCCACATTCGTATACACCCCCATATCGACCCCGTTGACGAAGACATGAGCATAATTGCAGCGGGGAGCAGGGGTGCCAACGGCTCGGAAGAGGTCATAAGCCAGACATTGTCGAACATACGAGGGGTCCTGAACATCGTTGTTAAGCGTAAGACGCTTTGCGTCGAGGTAGGTCTGGTCCTCCTCGAATTTATCAAAGCGAATCTTAAACGAAGGCTTATCCTCGTTCATCGAACCAATAAATCCCTTTTTGCGAATACCGACATTGGTGAGTCGCTCGCCATCTACGGTGACAATTCCGCTGAACCACGAAAAGGGTGACTCAAATGGCTCGGAGGGCGGAAGACAATCGGCACCAATATTGAGATCCTCGCCGGTACGCTCTTGGTTGCGGAGCGCATCCCAGTCATTCGGGTTCAGCTCGATCTCCACCTTCAGTAATCGAGAAGGTGCGTAGACCTCATCGGTTCGGTCGGGTGTTGATGCGCCTTCGTCACCCGGTAGCGTCTCGTCAGCGCCTGGGTCTGAGTTAGGTGTATTGTTGGCATCTAGGCTATCCGAATCACTGCATCCAGCGATCGCTAAGCTGAGGATTGCAATGTAGAGGTAGCTAATAATCTTCGCCATCGACATCTCCTAATTTAAATACAGCGTTTCGCATTCATCTTTGTCGAATTGGTTAAAGGGCACGTCTGCGTACCGACGTCTTTGGAACACCAGTTGGCATTATAAGTGTTACGAAATGAATGGTGCATCGGAACTCTGGCCATCAAGGTGCTCGTCCCAAGGACAGTTTTGATTGCTCTACACCAACCGCTTCCAGTAGCTGGGTCACCTCTTGATGATAGCGTCGAAGCGTTTTAAGCCACCGTCGATGGACTGCGCTGGCGCGTGATTCTATCTCCGCAAGCCCTCTGATATCTACCTGTCCCGCTTGCATTGAAGCTTTTGCTGCGGCGGTAGCCTTTTGCGCTGCTTCTTTGGCACCGATTTGAAGTGTGGTGACTGCCTCTGCAGCTGCTTGTACTTGTCTGTAGTGTTTTCGGACCTCGACGATGACCGACTCGACCTCTTCTTCGAGCTCGGCCTTTCGCAAGACTTCTCGCGCTTTGGCTTCGTCCCGAGCACCTCCATTGAGGTTGAAGAGAGGCACTTCTAGCGAGAGCCCACCGGTCACGGCACCTTCAAAGTCTTGCCCCAATCGCATTTCGTAACCTACACGGATCTGAGAGAGTCTGGGCCAGGCTTTGACGCCTTCGATGAAGGCTTGAGCTTCCGCCTTCTGGACTCTCGCCAACGCGACCTCCAACTCAAAGCGATTCTTCAGGGCCAACTCGACCAAGTCAGCTTCACTCGGTAGTTGGTAGAGTGTTTCTTCAATGAGATTACCAAGCTCTAATCGAAGATTTGTCGATGGGGGCAGACCGAGGCGTCGCAGCAGGTTTGCGCGAAGGATATCTCCCTCGGCGCGCAGCTCAGTCGCCTCTTGCTTGACCTCCTCATAGGACATTGTGGCCAGTGCGACATCTACTTGAGTGC
>JAYYQC010000079.1:0-5939 GCA_036128675.1 Myxococcota bacterium
GTCAACGCAGGACCCCGTCGTCGAAGGCAATTAGACTTTTGCCATAGTTACGGCAGACGCTTGAGCGCCCAATGGGGTGCGGGGGCCTCAAGCTTTATCAAGTCTCCACTGGGGTGCGTAAATTCTATTTTCCATGCATGAAGATGCAGCTCCATCTCGGAATTGACCATGGCTATTTCGCCGTCGGGGTCATCGCAATACGCTGGGTCTCCCACAATCGGCAGCCCTTGGTGATAGCAGTGGATTCTGATCTGGTTGGTGCGTCCGCTGATTGGACGGCAACGAAGTAGAGTCGTCTCGGAGGATGCGTCGCGGTCTAAGACCTCGTACTCGGTGCGGGCACTTCGGCCCTCAGCGGAGACACCGCGTTTTGCTTTGAGGCGGGGGCGCTCGTCGATGCTGGCATCCACCGTCGTGGTCGCGTACTCCGGGATTCCTTTGACCAGGGCAAGGTAATCTTTGGTGACTGAGCGCGACTCAAACTGCGGCTGGACGACCCCCGCGGCTTCGCGGGTCAACGTTGCGACCAGCATCCCGGTTGTAGAGGCGTCTAAGCGATGGGCTAATCGGAGGTTGCTCTCCGGAAAGGCCTCTCGCCAGATATTCACCAGTGAGTTTCGGTTGTAGCGACCACACGGATGCACGGGCAGCGGTGCTGGCTTTAGGAAAGCGATAACCTGACCATCGTAGTAGAGGACTTTGATCTGCGGGTTGATCTCCGGCTCCACGTAATCAGGGATCAGGAGTTTGACCGACTCTCCAGCGGTGACGGTGTCTTGGAGTGTTGCTACCCGATTATTGATGAGCACGTGACCGACCTTTTCGGCCTCCTGCCATCGCTCGAGGGGGACGTGAGGACATCGCCCCAAAACCAGCTCCTGGGCACTCTTCTGATCGAAAGGTGCCGTGACTCGAATGGGGCGCGCGTTTACGTAGGGGGTTGAGCCCCGTTGCTGACCGGCGATCGCCTGCAGCTTGGCCTCGATGGCCTCAGCTTGCAGCTTGGGTTCCATGCTTATCCACGCAGTAGGGGCAGTATTCATCAACTGCGTAAGGTCCCTTGGCCACTTCCTCTGGGGTCAGCGGCGAGCGGCATCGGTAGCAGACAACTGTATCGGTTTCGGTGAGCTTACCATCGACTGCAACGCGATGGTCAAAGACGAAACATTCGCCATCCCAGAACGCATCACCACATTCCTCGAAATACTTTAGAACACCGCCTTTGAGCTCGTAGACTTCCTCGAAGCCGTAGGACTCGAGTAGCGGGGCTGCTTTGGCGCATCGAATGCCGCCGGTGCAGAATGTGACCATCGGTTCGGTCTTCTGTTCTTCGGGAATCGAGCGGGCCGCCTCGGGGAACGCCCGAAATGTTTCAAGGTCCAGATGCTCGGCATTTTTAAAGGTGCCAATGCGTATTTCGTAATCATTTCGGGTGTCTAGGATGCGAAACTTTTTCCCTTCCTCGTACCAGCGCTTGAGGTCTTGCGCCTCGATATACTTGGGCTCGTGCTTGGCGGGGTTAATCTCGGGAACGCCCATCGAGATGATTTCTTTCTTCACTTTGATCAGCATCCGGTTGAAGGGACGCTGCTCTGACCACGACTCTTTGAACTCAAGGTCTGCAAAACGGGGGTCACCTTCGACGAGCGAGCGGAACTTCGCGGTTGCGTCCTCATCGCCAGCCAAGAAAAGGTTGATGCCTTCATGTGCAAGGAGGATGGTTCCGATGAGTCCGATTTCGCGGCAGTGTGGGAGCCACTGCTCTTTGAGGGCTTGAGGGTCCTCAATTGTGACGAATTTGTACGCGGTGATGTTGTGGAAAGATTCATTCATTTGGCTACCTCGCTGTAAACGTGGATGAAGCAGGCCCCTAGCGAGTTAATCGCGACTTGACAACCTTACGCTTCGGTTCTTCTAAATCCCTTGAAGAGCGATCGGGGAGGGTGTACTCCACGCACAGCATGTCTTAAGCGCTTGTTGATAGGATTGGTGAGGTAAACGACGATGGTGTTGGGGCTTTTTTCAAATATGCTTGGGGTCGACCTAGCGATCGACCTGGGGACTTCCAATACGCTGATATTCGTAAAGGGGCGTGGCATCGTCCTCAATGAGCCATCGGTTGTCGTCGTACAGAATACGTCACGTGGCGAGCGAAAAGTGGTCGCGGTAGGGCGCGAGGCAAAGGATATGATTGGTCGAACTCCGACCGCAGTCAGCGCAATTCGCCCGATCCAAGAGGGTGTAATTGCGGATTTCGAAGCCGCCGAAGCGATGCTTAGTCACTTCATCAAAGAAGCCAACCAGCGCCGCTCAATGGTTCGTCCCCGCATTGTCGTTTGCGTGCCGATTGGGGTGACTGAAGTCGAAAAGCGCGCGGTTCAAGAGAGTGCGCAGAGTGCGGGAGCGCGAGAGGTTTACCTGGTTGAGGAACCCATGGCTGCGGCAATTGGTGCAGATCTCCCGGTCGCCGACCCATCTGGTAATATGATTGTCGATATTGGTGGTGGCACGACGGAAGTCGCCGTGATTTCGCTCTCGGGGATTGTCTACTCAAAGAGTGTCCGGCTCGGCGGGGATAAGATGGACCAGGCAATCATCCAGCACGTGAAGCGACGCTATAATCTACTTATCGGCGAAAATATGGCCGAGCAGATCAAGATGGAGATTGGCACAGCGTTCCATGACCCCGACCGAGCAACCATGAGTATCAAAGGCCGCGATATGATGGCGGGGGTTCCGAGGACCGTTGAGGTCGATTCGGAAGAAATCTTTGAGGCTCTGTCTGAGCCGGTGAGCCTTATTGTCGATGCGGTGAAGGTCGCCCTTGAGCGAACGCCTCCCGAGCTCGCTGCAGATATTGTCGATGAGGGGATCGTCATCACCGGCGGTGGTGGGTTATTAAGAAACCTAGATGTGCGGTTACGCGAAGAAACTGGGTTGCCGGTCATTATGGCCAATGACCCACAAACCTGCGTAGTATTAGGTACGGGGAAAGTGCTCGATGAAATCGAGCTATTAAAAAGGGTGACAGTCAATTAAGCGCAAGACCTGGTTTGAGAAATACCGAGAGCTCATCGTCGTGGTCGGATTGGTGACCGTGACCGGCTTGGTTTACCTCTCTCAAGGCGCCGAGGACGAGCAGGACTCTTGGATGAGTAAAACTGTCCTTACTTTGACCTCGCCGGTCCAATGGCTTGTTACCACAACAACACAGAGTGTCTCCGAGACTTGGAACAACTACATTTCGCTGGTGGGCACCGCGGCGGAGAACAAAGAGCTTCTCAAAGAGCTTGAGCGTCTACGTCTCGAAAACCAAGAGCTTCGAGCCTTGAGATCTGAAAATCAGCGCATTGAGCAACTCTTTGACCACGCCGGGAGTAAGAGCGACTGGAGTACGGTCCTCGGTCGAGTCATCGGCCTTGCTTCATCGCCCATGTCACGGGGGATTATCCTCGACGTTGGCGAAGAGGATGGTGTCTATGTCGGTGCGCCGGTGTTTGCGAGCCAAGGCGCGGTTGGGCGCGTGGTGAGTGTCTCGTCCGGGGCGTGCAGTGTCGTTCTTCTTGTCGACTCGAACCACTCAACCGATGTGCGAGTAGAGCGAACCCGAGCGAGGGCAAGTATCCGCGGCTCTGGTTCGGACGAAGTCATCGCGATGGAAACCAATCGCTTGCGTCGAACCGAAGATGTAAAGCCCGGCGATATTTTTGTGACAAGTGGATTGGCTGGTGTCTTTCCCAAATCAGTACCGGTAGCTCGGGTACTCGAAGTAAAGCGTCCACAATATGGTCTGTATCAAGAGGTTGAAGTAACACCGATTGTCAGGTTCGACCGCCTTGAAGAAGTCGCGGTCATGCTGAGAAAGACGCCACTGGAAGCTGGTGAACACTTCGTGTCGGGTGATGCTCTCCCAAGTTTCGAAGGTGACGCAGCGACGCCATGAGTGCCTTGGCTTGGGTGATTGTCGGTGTTCTGGGGGAGGCGGTTTTCACGTCCCTCGCGTCGATGTGGCACGTTGAGTACGTGTTTCCTCAATGGTTTCTCGTTGTTATGATGTTTGTCGCGGTCAACCGAGAACTTTTCTCTGCCTTGGGTGTAGCTGTGCTTTTAGGCGTTGTCGTCGGACGATTTGCGCTGGCGCCTTGGGGGCTCTACGAACTCTCGCTTATTGTGACGAGCGTTATTGTCTTCCGATTTAGTGCAACGCTAAGTGGGCGAGGTGCCATCTTCTTTGGTGTGCTGTGCATCGTCGCAAGTATTGGATTTCAAATTGGGACATTATCTTTGTTGAGTCTGGTGCGCGACCACGTTGGGTTTGCCAGCCCTGCGACGGCAGCACTCTTTCCGACCGGTTTCGCAACGGGGCTTGTTGCGGCGTTGAGCCATGGTCTTTTTGTTAGAATCGAAAAGCGGCTTGAGCCAACAAAGCGGGAGGGCCTCAAATGGGTTTAACCTCCGCCAGTAAGCCTCGACAGCAGGTAAAGGAACTGCGGGGTCGACTACTTATGGTGAGCGCGGTCGTTGTTCTCATCTTTCTCTCTCTGATGGGGCGACTCTACGTTCTTCAGGTCAAGCGTGGTGAAGAGTTTGCGAATATGGGGGAAGCAAACTTCATCAAGTCTCAGCGCCTAAAGCATGACCGTGGGATGATTCTCGACCGCTATGGTGAGATCTTGGTGGACAATCGACCGGCGATGAATGTCGAAGTCACACCTTACTTCCTCGGAGAGCGGGTAAAAGGTGAAGAGACACTAGACCAGCTTTTCGACCTTTTGGACTTAGATCAGGAAATGGGTCGCGAACTTCGCGCTACCATCTTTAAACAGCGTGGTTTATCGAGTTTTAGCCCGATTGAGATCAAGCGTGACGTCGATTGGGAAACGGTTGAGCGGATTGAAGCCCAGCGAAGCATTCTGAAATTGCACGGTGTTGAAATCGTGGAAGACAAACGACGTACTTATCCGTATGGAACGTTGGCCGCGCATATTCTGGGCTATGTAAATGAGATCGACCGAGGCCGACTAGACCGCGCTAAGCGCGAGGGCAATGCTTTAGGCTATCAACGCGGTGATGCTATCGGCCGTTCTGGTATCGAGCGAGTTCATGAGGTTGAGCTTCGAGGGCGGGACGGAAGCCGTCAAATTGCGGTAGATGCAAAGGGCGTAAGGCGTCAGCGACAAAAGTGGCTGGGGGGTATCGATGCGCTTGGGTCGAAAGATCCGGACGCAGGTTATAATATCGTCCTTACGGTCGACAAAGAGCTTCAAGCTGCAGCCGAAGAGGCCTTTGATGGCTCGGCGGGTTCAGTGGTTGCGGTTGATCCTGATACCGGCGCTATCCTTGCGATGGTCTCAACCCCCGCGTTCGATCCCAATATCGTCACTGGAGCCATGGGGCCTGAAGCGAAGCGTGAGCTTGATGAGAACATCTTAAAGCCTTGGCTCAACCGCCCCATTCAAGGGCTCTATGCCCCCGGCTCTACCTTCAAAGTCATCACTGCTCTAGCGGCTCTCGAAGAGGGTATTACCACACCGCATGAAGAAGTTTTTTGCCCCGGACATTATCGACTTGGGCGGCGTAATTGGCGTTGCCACAAGGACTCTGGGCATGGTCATGTTAATTTGAAAGATGCCCTTAAGCTCTCATGCGATACCTGGTTTTATCAGATGGCAGACCGCATGGGCATTGATCCTATTGCGGAGATGGGAAAGAAGTTTGGGGTCGGAATAGCCTCAGGGCTTGACCTTCCGGGTGAGAAGCGTGGCTTGATGCCGGATGAAGCCTTTCATGATCGCGTCGAAAAATCGACGGGTGGCTATCAGCGAGGGATGGCGCTTAATACCTCGATCGGACAGGGCTCAGTGCTGATGCATCCACTTCAATTGGCGATGGTGTACGCGGCCTTGGTCAATGGTGGCCGGATGATTGAGCCGCGTCTT
>JAYYQC010000080.1:0-16726 GCA_036128675.1 Myxococcota bacterium
AGGTGAGGTCGTACCACCTAAGCCACGTGAGCTGAGAGAAGCTGAAGCCCGCGCAGCGGAACGTGCCGCGCGCGACGCAAAAGCTGAAGCCGCAAAGTCCAAGCAAAGTGAAGAAAACGACGAAGCCGCTTCACTGGGCTCAGCACTTCAGGCTGAAGAAGCCGCACAGGTTGCTCAGATCGAAAATCAAGCAGATGTAGAGGCAGAGGCACCGGTTGACGCAAGTCCCGTAGAAGCCGATGAGCAAGCCAAAGTGAGTCCGGATGTCGCTGCAACAGCGGCAGCTAGCAGCGAAGTCCAAGCTAACCCAGCCTAATCGTTTAGAAAGGCTCAAGCCAATCGCTATGAGTGCTACTCCTGAAGACCTAAAAGCCCCAAGTATTATTGAGCGCGATATCGAGCGCGCCCTGAGTCGACGCGGAAAAGCCCTTCTTGAGGCACCAGACCTCGCACGGCAGGTCGGCGAATTAGAACCTCTCGAAGCCTATTTCATGGTCAAAGAACTAGGACTCGAATCTGCAGTTCTCATTTTGCTCGCAGCCTCCGAAGAACAGCTGAAGACATTTGTCGACCTCGACTGTTGGAACCAAGATGAGTTGAGCGTCGAAGATCTGGATGCGTGGCTTGCTCCTTTCGCGGCCATCGGGCCGGAACCTTTGGTGGATGCCTTCAACAATCTCGATGAGGAAATTCAGCATGTTTTTTTAAAAGATAACCTGCTGATTTTCGAGCGTCTCGATAAAGAAGCACCCATGCCCGGGACCGGGCGAGACGTACCACGTCTCGAAACACCGGATGGGCTCTTTGTCCTTGAGCGAGCATCAAATGACGAAGAAGACCGGGAAGTTGATGTCTTTGCCCTTATCAAGGCCCTCTATGCCCATGATATGCAATTGGGCTATCGCCTCATTATGACATGCATGCACGAGTTTGAATCTGGCTCAACCGAAGACGCATTCCAGTTTCGCCAAGGGCGACTCGGAGACCTCGGTTTCCCGAGTCCCGAAGATGCAGCAACTCTTTTCCAGGCACCCTCAGCAACGCCATCTCGAACTGGACGGCTCTTTTCGAGAGAGCAGTGGGAACATTTACCCGCTATCTACGCTCGAGCTCTTGGTGATGGTTCCCTCTTTAGTGAAACGATGAAGCGTTTAACCAACGAAGAATTCATTGCGGAACTAGAACGTGAGTGGGTCTCAATCTGTAATGCATCGTTTGTTGCGTTTAGAGAGAGCCTCGGCAGCGTCGCCAACGCGCGCTCAATGCTAGGTTTTGTCTCATCCACACTAAGCATCGGGTTAGAATCACTGGTGCGGGAACAAGCCGCTGATAAAACAAGCGACGACGCTGCAGTCCTTGAAGAAACAACCAAGCTTATCCAAGGCTGGACATTGCGAGACATCTTCAGATCAGGATTCCGACATCTACGCGAGCTTCGAGACGACACCCGTCGGATCCTCAAGGATCCAGTTTTGGCGCATTGGGCTACGGCAGAAGATAAAGACGGCGAAGAATACACCCAAGAGAGACGAGATCGGGCGTTTCTCATTGGCATCGCAAAAGAGCGACCACTACTTTGTGGAGAAGACCTGGTGCATCCCAAGCGAGGACGCCCCTTTAAGTCTTTGGGTGAACTTACCGAAGCCGCCGCGCATGTTGGAACAATCCAAGAGAACCGAAGCTAGCCTGCGTGAGCCGCTTTTGCGGCTCGAACGCAGCTAGTTAACCTTAAGCTACACCCAGCATCCGCTCGATGGGTGCCAATGCGCGCTCGCGCAAAGGTGCGGCGATTTCAACTTCAGGCGATAGGTCTCTCAAGCAGAGATACACCTTTTCAAGTGTATTGAGTTTCATATGAGGACAAGTGCTGCAGCCACAAGTCACATCACCATCTTCCTCAAATTCTGGTGCAGCCGCAATAAACGTCTTCTTAGGCGAGGCCTTTCGCATTGTGTGTAGAATACCAGCTTCGGTCGCCACGATGAACGTCGTCTTGTCGCTCTCTTGTGTGTGCTTAAGCAGTGCTTGGGTCGAGCCGATATAGCTCGCGTGTCGCAACACTGTCTCTTCACACTCAGGGTGGGCGATAAGTTCCGACCCCGGATTCTCTGCAACCATTTTTAAGATGCGGCGCTCGTCGAAGGTTTCATGCACCATGCAACTACCTTCCCAGATTTTCATCTCCCGTCCGGTTTGCTCCTGAACATAGCGTCCTAAATTGACATCGGGCGCGAAGATAATAGGCTGGTCTGCGGGAATGGCTTCAACGATCTTCGTCGCATTCGACGAAGTACAAGTCCAGTCCGAGAGAGCTTTGATCTCCGCTGTCGTATTGACGTAGCTGACGACAACATGGTCCGGATACTTCGCCTTGAAGGCTGCGAATTCTTCTGGTGGACAGCTATCAGCGAGGGAGCAGCCTGCTTCGAGATCGGGTAGCACGACTGTCTTCTCTGGATTGAGGATCTTTGCGGTCTCGGCCATGAAATGAACCCCGCAAAGCACAATCACATCAGCGTCAACTTTCTGTGCTTCCCTTGCCAAAAGAAGCGAGTCGCCCAAAACGTCCGCGATATCTTGGATATCGGGCTCCTGGTAATAATGAGCCATGATAACCGCATTACGCTCTTTCTTTAGCCGTTCGATCTCATCGAAGAGGTCGAGACTTGGGTCGATCGTCGCTGTGCTCTTCGCTCCCTGGTTGATAACGCTTAGCGTCATTTTACTCTCCTGAGATTGCGCGATCGATCGCCTTATTGACCGATTCTTCGATCTTCGAGGCGAAGGGACGCACCATAAGGCCGAGTTTCAGAGAGACCGAGAGTCGGTTTTCCTCGATGCCAAGGGAGCCTTCCACACCCTTGCCCGAGAACTCGAGTGTCTGCTCACCCTTCCAAGCACTTGATAATCCGTACTTTTCTGAGAGTACCTTGTTCACTTCTTCGGCTTTTGACTTCGCCCACTCAAGTCCCTTGTCGTGGCTGCGTTCGATTTTAATTTTTGACATAGTTCGTTCTCCAATCGGAGGTGAGATACCCATCTTCGAGCCATGTGTAAACCGGGATATTTGGATGGTACTTCTTCGGCGAAAACCTCCCTCTGATGAAGCCTCAAAGCACTGGCGCTACCCCCGCAAACTAGCTATGACAAAAGGGTCGGGACAAAACGGTTGCGCGACCGTGGCGTAAAGAAAACAACTCGAAACGATGATGGCGGTATTCTATGGCGGCTGAGTCAGGCTTTACCCATTTGCATTTGCACTCACAGTACTCAGTGCTCGACGGTGCGATCCGTATGAAAGACCTCATACCCGCCATCCAAGAGCGTGGCATGAATCAGGTCGCCGTCACCGACCATGGAAATATGTATGGCGCGGTCGACATGACCCAGCGCGCTGCGGCAATCAACAGTGACAATAAATCGGCCAAGCCTAACCCGAACAAGTTCAAGCCAATCTATGGCTGCGAAGCCTATGTCGCGGGCGACAAAGGTCGTACCGACCGAAGCCAGCGGATGTCCTCACATTTAGTCCTGCTCGCAAAAGACAACGAGGGCTACAAGAACCTTCAGTACCTCATTTCGATGGGCTTCACCGAGGGCTTTTATTACAACCCACGTATCGACAAAGAACTCTTACGCAAGCACAGCAAAGGCCTGATTGGGCTGAGCGCGTGCCTCGGCGGCGTCGTTAACAAGCCACTCTTGCGCGAAGGCGAATCCGCTGCAGCCAAAGCTGCGCGTGAGTACAAAGATATCTTCGAGCCGGGCTCATTCTTTCTTGAGATCCAGGACAATGGATACAAGGAACAAGTAGCGGCGAACCAGACCTTATTGGAGATTGGAAGAACCTACGACATCCCAATGGTCGCCACGGCAGATGCGCACTATATCAACCCCGATGAGGCTGAAGCGCACGAGATTTTGATGTGCATCCAACAGAACCGAAGCCTGGAAGATTTCCGGGCCAAAGGCATGCACCACTCTGAACAGCTCTACATCAAGACACCTCAAGAGATGTGGGACTCATTTGGGCGGCTCTGTCCCGAGGCTCTCGAAAACTCGGTCCGTATTGGCAACATGTGCAATGTCGAGCTCTCGCTCAAGCAAGCTGAGTTCCTACCCAACTACGGTGTACCGGATGGCTTCAGTGAAGCCACCTATCTTGAAAAGCTCTCCTACGATGGGCTGCGTCAGAGGATCAAAGAGGCGAGCTATCCTATCGATGAACCGCTCTATAAGCAGCGACTCGAGTACGAGCTCGGCGTCATCAACCAAATGGGCTTCCCTGGCTACTTTTTGATCGTCTGGGACTTTATCAATTACTCAAAGAAACACGGGATCCCGGTCGGACCAGGACGAGGCAGTGGCGCGGGTTCACTTGTCGCGTATGCACTGCGCATCACAGATCTCGACCCGATCCCCTACGACCTTATCTTCGAGCGATTTCTCAATCCCGAACGTGTCTCCATGCCCGACTTTGACATCGACTTCTGTCAGGAACGACGGGGCGAGGTCCTGGACTATGTAAGTCGTCATTACGGTGAAAAGAACGTTGGGCAAATTGCGACCTACGCGGAGCTTTCGACCAAGAGTGTGATCAAGGATGTTGGACGGGTCCTCGGGATTCCCTTTGCAGAGATCAACGCACTGACCAAACACATTCCTGGTCTGGTAAATGGCAAGAAGCCAACGATCGACCAGGCAATGGAGCTTGAGCCAAAGCTCAAGGAGATCCAGAAGTCTAATCCCGTTTACGAGAAGATCATCAGCAATGCTAAAATCCTCGAAGGATTACACCGAGGAACCGGGATGCATGCGGCCGGTATTGTCATTGCAGAGTCAGAACTCTGGAATTACGTCCCCGTCTGTCGCGGTAAAAACGGCGAATTGGTCACTCAGTACGCTAAAGATGAAGTTGAAGAAGCCGGCTTGGTTAAGTTCGACTTCCTAGGTCTCAAGACTCTCACAGTCGTCGCAAAAGCAGTTGCACATATTCAAGCCAAATCAGGCCCCGGCCCTCATATGAGCCGTGAAGACTTCGATATCGATAAAATCCCGCAAAACGACCCGAACATCTATAAGATGATCTCAAAGGGGCTCACCGACGGTGTCTTCCAATTGGAATCTGATGGTTTTAAGAAGCTCTTGAAACGACTCAAGCCTGACTGCTTTGAAGACGTCGTCGCAGCAGTTGCTCTCTATCGCCCTGGCCCGCTCGACGCTGGTATGGTCGATGATTATATCGACCGGAAGCATGGCCGTAAAAAGATAGAGTACCCTCACCCAGTCTGCGAACCAATTCTCAATATGACCTACGGTGTCATCGTCTATCAAGAACAGGTTATGCGCATCGCTGTTGACCTGTCGGGCTTCACGCTAGGGGGCGCTGATAAGCTCCGTAAGGCGATGGGTAAGAAAAAAGCCGATGTTATGGAGAAACTCGGTAAACAATTCGTTGATGGCGCGTATGAAAAGAGCGGTATGCCCAAAGAAGCCGCACACGAGCTTTTCGAGAACATTAAAAAGTTTGCCGGCTACGCTTTCAACAAGAGCCACTCTGCCGCTTATGCTGTTATCACCTATCAGACAGCATACCTGAAATATTATTATGAGACCGAATTTATGGCAGCCCTACTCAGTACAGAGATGCGGCAGCAAGAAAACGTGGTCAAGTACATTCAAAGCGCTCGAGAGATGGGGATTCCGGTTCTCTCCCCAGACGTCAATCAGTCCGACCGCGACTTCTCTGTCGTAAACGTCAAAGTTGACGATGCAACCACGCGACCAGGTATCCTCTTCGGTCTCGGTGCGATCAAGGGCGTCGGCGATTCGGCGATTGAGCTTATTTTAGAAGAACGCAACGAAGACGGTTATGAGTCACTCTTTAAGCTTTGTGAAGCCACCGATACCCGAAAGGTAAACAAGAAAGTCCTTGAGGCGTTGGTAAAATCCGGTGCTTGCGACACATTTGGCCGCCCTCGCTCACAGCTCTTTGGTTCCATCGAGAAGGCGCTCGAATCAGGCCAGGCAGCTCAAAAGGACCGCGCAACCGGACAGACGAGCCTCTTCGGTGCGTTTGCTGAAGCCGAAACTGCCCTTGGTAACGATGGACAAAGCTTCAATGAATCGTATCCAGATATCCCAGAATGGGAAGAATCTGAAAAGCTCCAACTTGAAAAGGCAGCACTGGGCTTTTACATCTCCGGACACCCACTCCGGAGATTTGAAAACGACCTCCCACGCTTGGCGAGTACCAACGTGGCACGACTCTTAGAAAATGCCAGTCAGAGTCGTAGCTTTGGAGGTGGCTTCGAACGTAAACCGCCATCGGTAACGCTGGGTTGTATCGTCTCCGAGCTCCGCGAACGTCCACTGAAAAATGGCAATGGTCGCATGGCGATTGCACAGGTCGAAGATCTACACGGAAGTATTGAGGTGCTGGTATTCAGCCGCGCTTTCGGAGAGTGTGAGGATATCCTTAAGAGTGATCAGCCTCTCTTGGTAACCGGCTCAGTCAAAGTAGAAGGTGACGACCCAGCCAACCCTATCGTTAAGCTGAATGCCCAAAATATTCAGCTCCTCTCTAAGGTCCGCATTGATGCGACGACGCGCGTGGAGATGAGAATCCCGGTCTACGCAGTCAATAATGACCGACTCGAAGGACTCAAGGATATTCTCAGCGATAGTCTGGGGGAAATCCCAACAACGCTTACTATCTTCGACCCCGAGCGCTCTGAGACCACTCTGAAACTTCCTGACCGTCTACGCGTTCGTCCAAGTGATGAGTTGATCACCCGAGTCGACAACCTCTTCGAGCTGCCAGTAACGCAATTTAAGTAGTTGAACGCCCCAACATCTCCTCCTAGGCTCAAAGTATGAAGCTTCTCGAGGTAATTAAGGGTGACTTCGCCAAGCTTGCGACCCTGGTTCGCAAGACGAAGATGCTCAATGAGATTGTCATTGAGACGCTGCAAAAGGTCTGCCGTGATGTAGCACTCTACGAGTTCAAAAAAGGTGAGCGGCTCTTCAAGCAGGGTGCTCATGCGAAGTACTGGTACATTGTTGCGAGTGGTGGTGTCTCGCTTACCATTGATAAGAAGCTTCTGAGCCGTGGGAAAATGGTCCAGGTTTTGGGCCCTGGCGGTTTTACCGGCGAGGACTCATTTCTCTACTCACGCCCCCAACTCTACTCGGCTACCTGTGACACTCCGGTAAAGGCATGGGTCTTTAACGAGACTGACTTCCGGCGACTTTTGTCCGAGAACGCGAAATTTCGAAAAATTCTTAAAGAATACTGCGTCGAACGAGAGGTTAAGATTGCGAAGATCCGCAGTGGTCAGAGCAGTGCCGACCTAGAACTGAGTCTTGGATGGACCGATTCAAAGAATGAGAGCAAGGAGGCCAAAACCCTTCGTCAGGAGCGCGAACGGCTGATCGACGACCTCATTAAGAAAAAGGTGATATTCGAAATAAATGTTCGGCATCATTTCATGGCTGTCACTTTAGGACCGGCGTTTAAGTCGCTCAGCGAAGCACACCGACTGGGCTTCTCTAAGCTCTTGCTTGCCTATGCCCAAGCAAAGAGCAGAGAGGTCGAACAACTGGTATTTCTTCATCCAAAGACAAAAAATAAAATCGGTACCTTTTCGAGTGGGCGGTTTGAATGGGAGCGACCCTAATAAAAAAAGCCTCTCGTGAGAGAGGCTTTTTAAACAGTCATTCAATGCCGATATTGAACTTAGCGTTCGTGAATCGGTACGTACTCGCGCGCTTGCTCGCCAACATAGATCTGGCGTGGGCGGCCAATACGGCTCTTTGGATCCTCTCGCATTTCACGCCACTGAGCGATCCAGCCTGGTAGACGACCCATCGCGAAAAGGACCGTAAACATGTTGGTTGGAAAGCCAAGGGCTTTGTAGATGATGCCTGAGTAGAAATCGACGTTTGGATAAAGCTTACGCTCGACGAAATACTCGTCCTCAAGCGCCGCTTGCTCGAGCTCTTTTGCGACGTCCAAGAGTGGATCTTGGATGCCCAGCTTGTTGAGAACGATATCACATTGCTTCTTGATGATAGTCGCACGTGGATCGAAGTTCTTGTAGACCCGGTGCCCGAAGCCCATCAAGCGAATATCACTCGACTTATCTTTGACCTTCGAAATGAACTCTTTCACTGTGAGACCGCTATCGCGGATCATCGTCAGCATCTCGAGTACACTCTGGTTCGCACCGCCATGGAGAGGTCCCCAAAGTGCGCAGATACCTGCGGTGATGGATGCGAAGAGGTTCGTCTGTGCGCTACCAACCATTCTGACAGTCGATGTCGAGCAGTTCTGCTCATGGTCAGCGTGCAGAATGAAAAGAACATCCAGCGTTCGCGCGATATCCGGGTCAACGACATACGGCTCGGTCGGCTGACCGAACATCATGCGCAAAAAGTTTGCTGAGTAACCCAATGAGTTATCTGGGTACATCAGTGGGTAGCCGCGTGACTTACGGTAGGCAAACGCAGCAATGGTCGGAAGCTTCGCGATAAGGCGTTGCATGGTAAGATCCATGGCGTCCTTGTCACTGCTTGGATGCGAGTCCTGGTAGAAAGTCGACAGACCACAAACAACCGATGAAGCGATCGCCATCGGGTGTGCATCCGGCGGGAATGCATCGAAAAAGCGACGCATATCTTCGTGAATCAGCGTGTGGTTTGTGATGTCGCGACGCCATTGAGTGAGTTCATCACGATTTGGCAGTGCTCCGTAAATCAAGAGATAAGCCACTTCGAGAAACGTCGCTTTCTCTGCAAGCTGCTCGATTGGGTACCCACGGTAGCGAAGAATGCCCTTCTCGCCATCGAGATAGGTGACAGCGCTCTTGCATGAGCCTGTGTTACCGTAGCCAGGGTCGATGGTAATCGTACCAGTCTGTCCACGAAGCGCGGAAATATCACAGGCGACTTCGTCTTCAGTTCCACGGACGAGCGGGAGCTCAATGGACTTACCGTCAATAGTTAAGGATGCGGTCTCACTCATTCAAATCCTCCAGAGGAATAATTCTACTTGTGCCGTGGGCTTCTATAATCACTATGGTGCGGCGTGTCGAACCTTCTCTGCATTTCGACGGCAGATCACCCTTTGATCGGGTAACATGGACACGGGAGCTGGTGCAAAGACTGACTAAGAATTGCTTAGTCTTCTTGGGGCTGTTAGATCTTTAACCTAGAAAGTACACGATAAAGGAGGGGTGTCTTGAAAAGACTCACCCATACACTGGTATTGGCCATAGCTTGGTTACCGACACTGGCAATCGCTGGGGGAAATGCCGCCGGTGGCGGTGTTCGGTCGGTCTCGGTCGACTTTTTCGGCCTTGAAATCGCGCTTCTGACCGGTCTCTGGTTGGTTTCTCGCCGCTCCTAACCTTGTGTTGCAGCGCCATCGATATCGATGCTAGGCCTGGTCCACGCCCTGCTCCTCTGGAGCGATCACACACGACAGGTAGGTAAACGTCCCACCCGGCCGAGCACATTTGTTTTAGCTCTGAGTGTTCTGGCTTGGAGCGTGGTTCACCAGAGTCAAAGTGTTCCGGCTCAACAGCTATTTACGATTCTTCTGACGGTTGGCTACGCGTATCACCAGCGCTCCCTCTGGCCTTTGACCCTGATCCCCATCACATTGTCGACGACCATTGAGTTTCACGCTTGGGTCGATGGACTGCTGCAAACCACCCACGCAAAAGCGCTGAGTGTCCTACTGCAAACCGACGTGATCGATACGACAGTCCAATGGCAGGGTGTGTCTGTTCATGTAGGGCCTAGCTGCGTCAACCTTCTTATGTTTCAGGGTGCCGCGGCAATTGGCTGGCTCGCAGCACAAAAACGAACGCTACGTGAGCTCTTTCGAACGGTCGGGTTTCTGGTTGGATTTGCAGGCGGACTTAACTTTCTGCGTATCCTTGCCCTGACTCTCTTAGCGCCGTTAGCACCGAACGAGGACACCTGGTTTCTCATTCACGATGGCATCTCATTGGCGGCCTCGCTGATCTTAGTGTTGTTTATCTGGCGTCGTCTCAAGCGCCAATCAATACCAAGCGCCAGCAGCATGCCACTCCATACCAAAAGCCAATAGCCACCGGTCGCTGCATGATCGGATAGACTTAGACCCACTCGCAGGATCCCGGGCTCTCGTATCGCCTTATCAAGAAGCTCCAGTTCGCCGTCCGCATCAATAAGAGCCAAGGTACTACTCTGCTCAACAAAGAGTGCTGGAGTTCCGGCTTCCAAAGCACGTACCCGAGTCCGGCGAAGGTGCATCTCTGCCAAACCACCTCCAGCGAAGCGACTGGCATCGGCAAGGACAATGAGAACTTGGAAGGGCTTGGCGGCTAGACTGATTGTCGACCACGGGTCTAGAGCGTCGGCACAAATCAGCACACGCGCACGGCCAAATCTCGTCTGAATGTCTCGACTGAGAGCCCCTTCTGCAGAACTCTGCTCGATTGGCCAAACACGCCGATATTTATCCAGCATCTGCGCTCCAGATTCGTCTAAATACAGCGCTCCGTTTGCTAGTGAGCCTTCCTCAGTCAATCGAGATGCTCCGAGCAGCAAAGGCTGTCGCGCCGCAAAAGACGATACGTCATTCATCCACGGATAATCTCGGTTCCAAACTTTACCGGTCGCAGTCTCAGGCCAAATAATGAGATCGACGCTTTCAGGGAGTTCGCTCAGCTGCAAATAGCGGAGGGCAATATTTTCGCGCCGGTAGTCCTCATCGGTCGCTCCCCCTCTCACCAATACAATCTGACTCTCTGCAGCGGTAGGCTGCTCGTTATCGCTCGCTTTAAGAACCGACGCCGCCATAAGAGCCAAGAGCGGAGCGCCGAGATAAAGAACGCTCTGCTTGCATCTATCTCGACTCAATAGCGCTCCCATGGAGCCGACCAGCCAACCACTGAGGCCCCACGCGCCAAACCAGCCAATCAAAGACCGCAGTGGACTGTCGATGAAGATTTCACCAATGACGTTGGGTACCGTGAAAGGCAGGGCGGCATGCACGGCTTCACAGAGACTCCAGAGGCCACCCAAAAGCCAAGGAGACGCTTGATGGACCTTGAGGCAACGGCCAAACACCCAAAACATCAACGCGCGGAATACTGCAAATTCAAGCATTCCGAAAAAGCCAGCCGAAGGATCGATGCTCCAGACCTCGTAGATCGCAAGCGATTCACTTAGGCCGAGCAAGCATCCAAGGCGCCATAAAGGATACTCAGACTGAAGAACGAAGAAGACCAGGAGAAGCCCCGGGACAATGCACCAGGCGATGCCACGGTGTGCCGCCGCAAGCAGCATCCCGCCCAAGAGCGCAGCGCCCCACGACATTGTCGACTTTGATTCCACGATAACCGAGCTTAACAGGCAAAGGCGTTGACTTTAACCCTCTCCCAAATGACCGGCGGGTGACCGCATGCGTTCCATCTCGGGAAAGAGCTTACGCCTCTGTCCCAGGCTATAGGAGCGTTCGGCGTGAGTTTCCTTCAAGACCTCGCCTCGCGTCTTTGCATCGAAGTAGCAAGGATGAGGTGACGTCTGCACCTTTTCAAGAAAAGCCACCAGCGGCTCAACTTGAAGGCCAAGCTCTGCCAAGGCTTTAGCGCAAAAGATATCCGCGCGGGTTTCTTCGTGACGACACAAGGCTTCAAGCTCTTCTCGAGACTTTGGAGGTTCCTCCATATACTCGCCCCAACGCTTTGGGCGATGCCCCATCTCATGTGCTAGAACCCCAACGAGGACGTCCTCTTCCTCCTGATAATCCATTAGAAATTTGGCACCGAGAAAAATTCGACCTTGGCCATCGATCATACCGATAGTCCCATCGGCCAGATGAAGTTCATACTCTTCACTTTCATCACCCAACATGGTCGCGAGCTTACCTTTGATGCGACCAAGCTTTGCCATCGTCTTCGTCAACTGAGGAAAACGGGCCGGGTCAAGCACAGTTGGAGGTGCTTTCGCAAAGAGCGTCGACTTCACCTGTTGGCCAAGCGACTGGGCTTGGCCGGAGCTCTGGGCATTGGCAGAGCTCATGCCCGGATGTAGTGTTGGTGCCCCGCCGCCCCGTATAGAGATGCTCATATACTAAGGATAACGATAAAATCGGTGACGCGCGACCATCCTTTCAGATGTTTTGCTCTTCGAGCCGACACAAATTAAACTGCTGACACCGGCCAAGTGCTAACAGAAAGTCTATTGAATGAGCCTTCTCTCGCGTGAACAATTCGTCAATACCCTTGAGCAGCTCCTGCATGGTGACCTAGGAATCGACAGTACGATCGAACAGGCAGATGGTGCGCTCCAAATTCCTCTTCGTGAACACCCCAGTTATATTGAGCCCATTAAAGTCGCTCGACACATCTCGACTATCCAAAGCCTACGCTCCGATTTCTTACTCGACGGGACACCGCGAGAATTTGATCCAAGTCTCGTCAGGGTGGCCACAGTTTTCACCCAACTCTTCCAAGAGCACGCGACGGGTGTGATCGTGCTCCGCGGTTCTGACCAAGCGATTGAAAAACGCATCGCAATCTCATTTGGACAACCGATCGCAAATACATCCAGCCTTTTGGACGAGAGCTTTGGTACCTTTCTTACTCAACGCAACATTCTGAGCGTCGCCGAGGCCAAAAATTGTGCACAGTCAGCCGCAAAGCACAGTTCATCGCTGAGCGCGATACTTCTGCGGGAAGGGTATATCGATGCTGACAAGCTCTTGACCCTCATCGCTGAGCATCAAAGATTGATGATGGTATCGGCACTCTGTTGGAGTCCCGCATCTATTACGTTTTACCCAAATGAACGCTGCAGTTCCCTTGAGCCAATCGCAGATGTCCCATTTATGCACCTCCTGCGTAAGAGTATTTGGCGTCCAGGTTTCAACGATAAATTGACTCAGCGCGAACAGCTCTCGCCCATCCTAAAAGCGCGAGGCGAACTTACATTGCGGGCTCCACTTAAGGGAATCAGTCACCAGCTAAACGCGCACGAAAACGAAGTTATTCGTGCCGCCGAAGCAAAAAAATCCCCTTTCGAACTCTCGACTCTCTGGGCCGAATCAGCCCAAAGCGACAGCGAAGCCTTGGAAAAGAGTCTCTTTCTCTTACTCCATATGGGTATCATCGATTTACAGGGTCCTTTTGAGCCAAATCTTGATGTTCCCGGATTCGGTAAGCTTCAAACGAAGACCAAAAGCGACATCGAGAATCTAGAAGGACGACATCGGGCACTTAAAGAGGCGATCGTCGCGCTGGAAAACGACCGCCCCCGCAATGCCATTAAGTTGCTCGAACCCTTCGTCCAGACCGAGACCCCTTCAGTCGATGCACTCGCGTATATCGCGGTCGCGATGATTCAATCTAACGGTGGCCGGTCTTCACGAAAAACGCATGAATTTGCTACACGGGCACTGCGCATCGGCGATAAACATCCGCTCGCACATGCAATTATGAGCCGTGTTTCGGAGCTTGAAAATCACGAAGCCATGCGAGCGCGGCACGCAAACTTGGCGATAGAGCTTGCAGGAGATAATCACCCTCGCCTTCAAGAGGTCTATTTTATCTTAGATGCGGATCAGCGCGCAAAGCGCGTCGCCCTTAACGAGACCCGTGACCCCCTTCCTCTACTCCTCCTCGCAGCCACACTCTTCGCTGCGATTTTTTATCTAAGCAATATTTTGGGGATGGGCGAAAACGAGTATTTCTATTACGTCGACGACCCCTTCTGGTGGATTCGACGTGGGTCATTGCTCCTGATTGGTTGGATTGGCATCTCGGCTCTAAAACGAGAATCGATGGCGGACACCTTGCTGCGGCTATTCCAATCCACCCACCCAATTTTCTTACTCTACGGTTTAGGAATCGGGCTGGTTGTAGGGTACTTTTCGCCAGTCCAACGCGTCGAAGAAATTGGCGCTATCGTTTTGGGAATGACTCTTTTTCATGTCCTTGCTGAGGAAGTCTTTTTTCGGGGGCTAGTCTTTGATGGGATTCGAGAGAAAGTGGAAGACATTAAAATCACAATTGTCTTGAGTGCCTTAGTCTTCGGGTTTTACCATCTGACTTATTGGAATTTCTTTTTTGAGACCGCATTCCATATGAAGTTTTATTGGTGCTTCCTGATTATGATCTTCGCGGGTATTCCCTATGCCTGGTTACGTGCACGATCACGAAGCATCTGGCCGCCAGTAGCGTGCCATTTTGTGGTTAATGGGTTGATGATGCTACGCTCAGTCGTCGATAAGGGTCTATTTTGATGTTAGCGTGGATGGCCTCAATTGCCTTAACTGCACCGCTCGTCATTCTCGATCCCGGACATGGTGGAGAAGAGCTCGGAGCCTCAAGTGTTTGTGGTCTCCTCGAGAAGAATGTCACCCTAGACCTCGGGCGCCGTGTCAGAGAGCTTCTTCTTGAAACGGGACGGGTCACAGTGGAGATGACTCGAAATGAGGATCATGATCTCGAGCTCGGTAAACGTGCTGAGCTGGGAAATGAGCGAAATGCCGCTCTTTTCGTATCCATTCATGCGAACTGGTCGCCTTCACCCAAGTCTCGCGGACTCGAGACCTATGTCGTGAGTTTCGGTAAGACACACGACGCTGCTGTAAATAACCTGGTAGCTCGCGAGGAAGGCGGGGCTCCGGATGCGGAACCCCTTCAAAAAGATATTGTGAGGTCGATTGTCGAAGATCTTGAGCGCTATGGCAAATACGACGCCTCTTTACGGGCAGCTCAATCACTTCAAGCAGAACTGGTCACTAGCCTGGAGCGTCGCGACCGTGGCATTTTCCAAGCCCCCTTCGCGGTACTAAGGCGTTCACAAATTCCGGCGGTCCTGGTGGAAGTTGGATTCTTATCTCACCCGGAGGAGTGCAAGGCTCTGAGCACCGATAGGTATCGCTCTCAAGTCGCGAAATCTTTAACCGCCGGCATTCTATATTATTTCGAGACCCTCACCCAATAAAGAGTTCTTCTAGAGCGCTTAGGTCATTGAAGAATGCTTCAGGCTGATGCTTTTTAAGAAGGTCGTGGTCAAATGGCCCCCAAGCCACCGCACCAATCTTAACCCCCGCTGCCCGGCCAGCCTCTAAATCATGAGGCGAATCGCCCACCATCCAAGTATGCTCTCGTTGAGCATTAACGTGTTCCATCGCCAATAAAACCGGGTCCGGTGCAGGTTTTCCACGTGCTACCTCATCTGCACCGACAGTCACCGCAAAGAGATCTTCCCAGTCAAATTGCTTCAGCACACGGTCGAGTCCGCGACGACTCTTACTCGTCACGATGCCTTGCTTGATACCACGTGCTTTTATTCGCTCGAGAAGGTCCTCGATACCCGGGAAGGGCTGGACGCGCAGGGCGTTCTCTACATAGTAGCGCGAATACATCTCCTGCATGGACAGGCATTCACTTTCATCACGCCCAAATGTGCGAAGCTGGGCAAGAAGAGGCATGCCAATGCCAGCGATGAAGACTTCATCGGGAAGGGTGAGTCCGGTATGTTCTCGGACTGTATACCGAAAACTTTCGACGATAAGCGGAATCGAATCTACAAGAGTGCCATCCATATCCCACAAAATGGTGACGGCTTCGGCGTGATGCTCCATTTACTGGGAGTTCCCCTTTATCCGCTTAACAGTCTCCCAAGCTCGATTGAGTTCCTGCATTTTTCCCTGGTCCCCAGTTGGAAGGTCGGGATGGTACTGACGCGCAAGTCGGTGAAAGCGTTCTTTAAGCTCTCTGAGACTATTCATGCGATTACCGCCGAGGATTTTAAAGGCTTCAGCGCGTTGAGGTAATAAAAACATCTCAAGCTCGGTAACACCTCGCCGGATGCCTTTGAGCGCAAGCTTACGCCATGGCCCTGGTTTGAAGCCTTTTTCGATCTCATCAAGCGCAGCATGAAGCTGTTCGAGCAGCATCTCCACCTGACGAATCTCTAGTTCACCACGCGGCCGCACTGCTTCGAGTCGGTCCATGAGCGCCGTCTCGACTCTCTGTTTTACGCGTGAAAAGAGCGGCATTGCCGTTCGCCTTTCTTCCTCCCCAGGAACCGCGAATCCTAAGAGACTTTTGCCCCAAACAAGCCAAAAATAAAAGTGTTGGAGATCTCAACTTTTGGTCTTACCAATATTCATTTTCTCGGGTACAACGCAAACTCAGGAGGTCGCGATGTTTTTTTCTCTCATTTCAAAGTCATCTGCCCTAAAGCCCGAAGCCAGCCTGTCCGGGATTCGAGATATGCTCGACCGAAGTTCCCATGACTCACGGGTACGCTGGATGCGTGAAACCACGGCAGCCGACCAGGCTCGACTTTGGGACCTAGCCCTCCACGGCGAAACATCGTTAGAAGACCTAGTGCCTTCACACATTCCCGATGGACAAGAGGTTGTTCATATCGGTTACAACTCGCTCCCTGCTCTGCGTGACTTTGAAAAGCGCTTTTGTCGACCTCATCCAAGCGCAGATCACCTCTTCGGCTATAACGAGGGACTTACTCGCCCACTGATCGGGCCGGGATTCTTTGTCGTCGACTACTTTCCAGAACGAAGAGAAGTAGGCGTCAATTACTATAAGGTCCCGCAACGCGGCTCCAAATTGGACCCAAAGTGGCCAAGTGTTCGCGCGAATGAAGAAGGTCTTCAGCGCTTTGTCTATGCAAATATGATCGATTATCTGCGAAAGGT
>JAYYQC010000081.1:0-10087 GCA_036128675.1 Myxococcota bacterium
GAATACAGTCGTCATCCCGAACTCTCGACGGCACCGTACGATACCCAGTTGAAGCATCTCAACGATCAGCTCTTTGGCGACTCAGATTTTTATTCAACGGGTCTTATTGATGCAGGTTTTGAAGCTCGCGACATCGTCGTCAACTGCACCGAGCTACAGGGGCAATATGCAAAAGAACAATGCATAGCTGACCCCAATCTGTTTCGAATCATAGAACACCAAATCGAGGTTTTTGACCCGGATGTTCTCTACATTCAAGACCTGAACCTATTTCAGCAACCACATCTCGAACGGCTCAAAACGCTCGGCCGACCTCGGAAGGTGGTCGGGCAGATTGCATCGCCTATTCCCGCGAGTGCGCCCTTGCCGCTCTATGACCTCATCGTCACATCGTTTCCGCATTTTGTTGAGCGATTAGAGGCCGCAGGCACCCAAAGCCTCTTTCAACCACTCGCTTTTGATAAACGAGTGCTAGACCGAATTGAGACGTCACAACGAACGGTGGGAACCAGCTTTATCGGTGGTATCTCCGCAATGCACGGAAAGGGAACTCAGACGCTGACTCAAATCGCCGAGAAGGTCGACCTCGATATATGGGGATACGGTGCTGATAGCCTGCCTGAAAACCATATCCTACGACAACGTCACCCTGGGCCCGTATTTGGCATCGACCTCTTCCAAGCGTTTGGACGCTCACAGATAACGTTGAACCGTCACATCGATGTCGCAGAAAACAATGCGAATAATATGCGTCTCTTCGAAGCGACAGGCTGCGGGGCGCTCCTTATCACCGATTACAAAGACAACTTAAACTCGCTCTTTGAGATAGGAAAAGAGGTCGTGGCCTACCGCTCGGTTGAAGAAGCGATTTCTCTGATTGGTTATTACCGAGACAACCCAGAAAAGGCGAAAGAAATTGCGCAGGCCGGTCAGACTAGGACGCTCGCCGAGCATAGCTATACCTCTCGGATGAGAGATACAGCACGGTGGCTATCGCAGCTATTAAACGGAGAGCCGTTCTCCTGAGTTCCTACTCTGATGCTCTCTTAGCTTCAAAAGGATCTGCTCACGATAGTGGCTAGCCTCAGACTCCCCCAACTTTGATACCAGCCCATCATGGGACGTATTCATGAGGGCAAAGAGCCATATCGGCCAAGGATTGGCAAAGAGCGCCTCCCGCATCAACATCGACCATTGGGAAAACCCGTCGTAGAGGGCCGCTACCAATATTGCCGCATCGTTGATTTGACGACTCCGCTGGAAGCTTCTTACGACCTGCCGGTTGACCATTCGAGTATTCGGGTCAAGGTCAGAGTCGAGACGCCAAATAATCGGCATAATACGTCGCATACGTTGACCGAAAACCTCTGCGCTTGGGCCGTCGGGCTGACTCTGAATTAGAAAGGTCGCGAATTTGGCACGAAGTTCATAAAAGACCTGTGCATTGTCAGGTGATGGTTCCTTATGCAGAGTGACCGCCGCATTCTCAAAAGAGCCAACTAAGTGTTCAATGGAACGAGGCGCTCGCAACGCTTCATGTCGTATTGAGGTCTGAGACCATTGTACTCCATCCCAGCATTGAATGAGATCGGTATTGGTTTCCTTCGGTGCGCCCCCAGCCGTTTGACTCAGTGCAATGGACGGAAACGCTTGATGTAGCGTTGTTCGCCATCCCATTAAACTTACCATGTAGCGTTTATAGACCGCCTCAAGACAATCCTCATTCAACGAATAGTCTACATTCAGCGGAACGATTGCATCCTCTTCCCAGAACTTCAGAGCATGAAAGTGATAGTGAACCAGCCGCTCTCCATCGACACTGGGATGCCCTCCGTCAGTACTGAAGCTGTAGTTTTGATGATTCCACGGCGCAGTTCCCGCAACTGGTGTCTGAAGAACATGAATATTCTCAAAACGCTCGGGCCAATCATCGAGGTATTTTTGGTCGCCGAACTTTCCGTCTTCGGGTACCGCCTTGCACCACTCAATGTTGCGTTCGGTCCACCAGTTCAACACCGCCAGGCCTATGTCATCGCGTTTAAAAACCATCAGACCAACGTTGTATTTACCGTAGGTGTTTGGGTCTTCATGCCGATACATGCATGGTTGAAATCTGTGCTCGTGAATCATAACCGACGCATCACCTATTTCATCGAAGACCGGCTGTGGATTTGAGAAAACTGCACAGTCGGCATCGGAATAGATCATCGTGTCGATATCAGGTCGTGACTCCAGCACGTAGTAAAGACAGGGAGCAGATAAGGTCCAGCAATACTCTTGCCGAGTTCGCTCCACGCGGCAACGGTGCAATTCGGGAAAGCGTTCTTCTACTTTGTGCAACGGGACGGTCGAGACATTGCCCGGTGCCAACTCTTCGATGACCAACCTCGTCAACTCATCAAAGCAAACGACGATCAGCTCATATGGGTGTGGTTCGTGTTTCTGAAGAGAATCCGCCAGAACCAAGGCGCGCGCCGCATAGCCGATATCACAATAGGTTACATAATGGCGCATCGAGGCCCTCCCTGCCTAAGGGGTATCGACGAGAATCGCGACTTCTTAAGTCGAGACTTCTAAAAGGGCCGCAGCAATCCGGGCTGCTCGCTGCGCAATCTTGCCTTCATCATGGCCCAATTTCGGGGTGCGCTGCTCTCGTTCTGAAGTCAAACCGACGCATCGGGATACTTCTTTTACGAATGCCTCGGTTGTATCGACACATCGCACCCACTCTTCACCAGCTTGGTGAGCAAGGGTATGAGCAACCCGACTGGCATGTCGCTCCCCACAAAGGCTGACAACTGGCACGCCCATAAAAAGCGCTTCGCAGGTCGTGGTCGTACCTTGGTAAGGAAAGGTATCGAGCGCTACATCGAGCTCATTGTAGGTCTCAAGATGTGCCTTAAGAGAGGCAGTATGGGTCCGAAACTCTATCCGCGAGATCTCTACACCCGCGGCCGCCAGCACCTGCCTCACACGCTTCTGAACGACTTTCGAGCCATACGCTTTATTTTTCAGGAGCAGCTTAGCTTGCGGATGCGCTTTAAGCGCCTCGGCCCAAACTTTCAGAAGCGCCTCATTTACCTTCGCAGGCGTATTAAACGAGCCAAAAGTCAGTTGGGCTCCCTGCTTCTGTCGGACGACTTCGCATTCGGGGCCCCGATAGGCGAGGAAGCCGGTCTCGACACGACTCAATGTTTCAGTGCCTCGCCAAGTCGAACTTTCGGGATCACAATAAGGGTCCACCAACCGTACATCGACCTGCGAAAGACCTGCCGTATTGGGATAACCCAAATAACACATCTGTTTACGCGCCAACCGTCGAGCCATCAGTGGTAACCGGTTATGGGCAGTATGCCCACTGAGGTCGATGAGGATATCAAGCTCAAGAGCCTCAATGGCGTTCGCGGCGGCTTCATCGTCCAGGGCTCGAATGGAGACCCAGCCATCCATCCGCTCACGAAGTCGATCGGTCACCTCATCGTGGTGCGGGCTATTATCAAGCGCGACGAGTTCAGCGTGTCCTTGGAGCGCCTCCAAGACGGGTTCCAAAAAGTAGGCCACCGAGTGACGTCGAAAGTCACCCGAAAGAAATCCAATGCGGGGATGACGGCTCAATGGTGCGTTCGATCTATAGCTCGTATCCTTGTGCCGATGTGGGCGCGACACAAAGTCTCCCCACTCTCGATGTAATGTCTCAATCTCGAAAGCACCGAGCCCGGGGTCAAAGTTGGCCGCATAGAGTCGATTTGATGCAGAAACCGGATGCCAGCCATCGCTTAGAGCCATGGCGTGGGCGTAAAATTCCATTGCCTGCTTTGGCATACCGGCATCTCGGTATGCAGTCGCGAGATTGCACACAAAATTGGCAACAACGGTTGCAGGATGCTGATTAAATTCAACCCCGTCACTTAAGGCAATTGCACGGTCTAGATTACCAAGCTCACTACACGCTGCGACAAGGTTAGCGCGCGCGGAAAGGTTCTCAGGCTGGAGTTCTAAGACCCTTTCGAGCGCAGCACGGGCCTCTTTGGGCCGATTAAACTCCAGAGCAAGCGTACCGAAATTGTACAGATCTCGCGGTTCATCACTGAGTGCAACGAGCTGCCGAGACGACTCCAGGGCCTCATAAAGGTCTCCAAGTCGATACGATGCTATCAAGGACATCCGAAGCAACTGTGGTTCCTCCGGATAGAGACGTAACCCCGACTGACTCATCACCCGTGCCAAGTCCCATTGCTCGTCCTGGATGAGTGCCCCCACCCGGTCAATATGGAGCCCAACGCTCACCTAGGCTCCAAAGCCGGCATTGTGTCGCTGGATAGCACGCGCAAAGGCGTATTCTAGATTGCGACAATAGTGCTCGGTATCAAAGAGCGGAGCCAGCTGACGGAGACCTTCGAGCTCGGTACGGATAGTGCGATAAAACCCGGGATCTACGCCCAAGGTTATCGCGAGCGCCTGGTAGGTCGTCATATCAGGTGCACAGAGCTCATCCATGCCCGCGGCGATCAGTGCCGAACCTGCGACGCGTGTCGCAAATGTCTCGCCAAGTGTTGCAACCACTGGAACACCCACCGAGAGCGCATCGACGGTTGAACAATGTCCGTTGTACTTCGGGGTATCCAAGACAATATCGGCATGGCGGAGCCGTTCAAGATGCTCAGCCTTGTCCTCAGTGCGCCCGGCCCACACGAAACGCTCAGGCTCGACACCTTGCTCTGCCGCGAACTTTAGGATGCGCGCCTTGACCTTCTCTGACTTCTCGGGAAGCCAAAGAACCGAGTCGGGAACCTGCCGCAATATGTTGCACCAGGCCCCAAAGGTTTTTGGGTCCCATTTCGAGAGTGTATTGAACGACGCATAGACGATATCAGATGACTGAAGTCCCCAATCGGCACGCGAGGTTTCTTTGTCTGCTTTGGGCGCTCGATTGTCGAAGGGCAGATAACAGTGCGGCAAGGGAATTACCCACTCGCTGTAGTCATTCTCATGTTCTCTGGGGATAACAACACGGTCGGCGATAATTGCATCCATCCACGGTGCGCCCATCGTACCAGCATAGCCCAGCCAGTTTACTTGAACCGGTGCCGCTCGGCGCGCGCCGATCCCGGGACGCCCACCTGTTGTGTGACCGATACAGTCGACGAGGACATCGATCCCACGTCGCCGCATATCAGCAACGACTTCTGCATCGGTCAGATTTTCGATGCGGATCACCTCCTTCATCGAGGCATGGATCTTGGTTTCGTAATAGGAACCATCCTTTGCACCGTGAACATAGGCGTAGATTTCAAACTTGGTGGTATCGTGGTGCTCAAAGAGTGACGCAGTCAGCTGCCCAACTGGATGGTCACGAAAATCGCCACTCATGTACGCTATCTTTAGTTTGGACGTTGTATCGACCGGACGGTTCCAACTTCCACCGTCCGTGCCAAAGCGCGCCGAGGCTCGGGTAGCACAGCGAAGCTGCGCCGCTCTATCGTGACTCCAAGCAAGATGCGTCCATGGCTGCTCTACCAGTTCGGCCTCACATTCTTTGAGCATCGCCTGGGCATGCTCCGCACTTTCCCAGTCTGCGATGGCCGAAGCAGCCTCATTCAAAAAAGACAATAGCTCGACATCACGTGGTCGGGCCTGAATCCAATCAGCCGCCAGCGCGGCTGCGTCTTCGTACTGCTTCAGTGAAAGCAGGGTTTTGACGAACATACGCTGGGCATCAACATCTTTCGGTGCCCGGGCGAGAGCGGCTTTGTAACAGACGGATGCCTCTTTGAAATAGCGCCCCGCGTACCAGGAATGTCCGAATTCCATGCAGACATCCGCGCGTCGCATCCCATCCTGCTGCATCAAGAGCTTACCGAGATGAACAGCATCGTCGATACGACCAATCGTACGATAGTAGCGCATGCGCAGGAGTTCCACGCTGGTCGGGTCGGGGTGCCTACGCGCGGCCTCGACAATAAGCTGCTCAGCCGCTTGATGTTCATCAAGCTGAATGAGTGCCCAAAGGGCTTGGTCGAGCCACTGAAGGTTGTCGACGAAGTGGGCCCGGGCGTGACGGATCCAGCGCGTCAGAAGCGCGCGGTCACGCATCGAGGCGGCGTGCTTCATCGCATGACAATAGGTGTCTAGATGGTTGGGCTGAATCTGAATGGCCTGATCCCACCATGACTGAGCACGGTTATCCGCCCCAACTCGCACTGAGACCAGCGCCGCGTTGCAGCAGTCTTGGGCATCGAGCTCGGAGCCCATCCGCATCAAGGACTCATAGAGTTCAAGCGCCTCTTTCCAGTTATTCTCTTGCACGTTCAAGATGGCGAGATGACGTGCACTCGGGGCGTGGTCCACCTCGTTCCAGAGCTTTGTGTAAAGTCGACGGGCCTCGCTAAAGTCCTGATTTTGATGATGTTCAACCGCTCGGTCAAAGATCGGCTGAAGGTGAGCATCCGCAGAAATTGGGCTCATAGAAGAAGACATAAACAGGTCCTTTCACCAGGGGTGGTGCTAGGACATCGACGGGCTTCAAAAGATCTTAAGAAAGAGAGAGGCGGGAAGAGAAACGGTGGGAGAGCGAGCGCTCCCCCACCCAATCAAATTCTCTTAAGGTGCTGGGACACAGACGAAGAGGCCAGCGCCTGGCACACCGTCTGTTGGATCAGGATCGGTGAAGTCTGCACAGACCGCGTTCGCAGTCGCACAATCACCAGCGCCGCCATCTGGCGTACATCCCACAAGGCAAGCTTGGACCGCATCCGGAACACTGTCACCATTGGTGTCTGTGGTCGGGACACAGAAGCCATTGTTGCTGCCGGTGCTGTTGGTATCGCATGGCGTACCCGCAGCAGCCGCACCTGGAACACCGCCCGCCGCACAGGCGTTGAGGCTTGGTGTTTCGCATACACCGGCGAAGCAGCCAACCGAGGTTGCGGTATCACAACCAGAGCTATCAGCGCAGGTATTGGCAGCCGGCAAACAGACACCAATATCACTTGGATCTGGATAGCCAGTAGAGCCATCCGCCGCCGCGTTGTCGCTCAGGTCGGTCAGAAGACCGGCACCCTTCGCTTCAAGCGGCTGGCAGTAGGCTGTTGCCGTACCGGTGCTATCAACTGCGGCACAGGCTGAGCTGTCACCACCGTCGGGGCCAGCACAGTCTGGGAGACAGGCCGATGCGCCAAGTGCGTCACCTGGAATCTCAAGGCAGAAGCCATCGAGGTCGTCTACACCATCGTTGTCACCATCGACGGAACAGACCGTGCCGGTCGCAGCAAAGGTCGGAATCGCGCAGAGCGCATCCGCCGCACAGCCCGTCGCGCCCGAAGCCGCGAACGGATTACATGCGGTTGCTGTTGGAGCACCTGTTGTTGGGTCAGCACACACATAACCGTTGATACAATCCACAACCGATGGGGTCAGACTTGCACCATCCTCTGAACACCCGAAGGTACCCTGAGGCGATGCCGCATCTGCCGTCAGCCCCGCGACCGCCGCATCGGCACCTGCAGCAATTGCAGCGTCATACGCCGCACCACAGACATTGTCGCGTGGAGCACAGGTACCAAAGGTGGTTGGGTCACCAATCGCGCCGGTCGGCTGACAGACACTGTTGATATTTGCACAATCAGGTCGTGCACCCGGGGTGTAGAATGCAGCAAAGCCTGGGTCGTTGGCGGTGTCGCTACAGACATCCAAGCAGGCAAGCCCGCCCGGTGCAGTACCGAAGCACTTACCACTCAAGCTATGGCCGTCATGGGTAAATGTACAATCATCACCCACTGTCGACGCATCCAAGGTACCGTCTGCAGCGTCGAGGGCATTACATCCGACCGCACTTGGTGGGACGCAGTCCACGGTACCGTCGCCGTTGTCGACAACAAAGGTACCACTCGGACACTCAGAACCGTCGGTAAATGTATCGCCAGGGATACAGACACCAATCGTGGCCGGGTCACCAATCGCGCCAGTTGCCTGACAGGTGCTGTTCGTATTGAGACACATTACACCGTTGTTGGACGGATAATCCGCGCCAGTATCCGGTGAGCAGGTATCAACACACGCCAATGCGCCTGGTGAAGCACCGTAGCAGACCCCGGTGACCGACTGACCGAAGTGGTCAAACGTACAGACGCTACCGAGTGTGCTCATGTTGGCGGCACCATCATCGACAACGTCGAGGACATTACAGCCAACCGCACTTGGAGGAATACAATCGAAGGTGCCATCACCCTGGTCGATTGCATGGGTACCACTTGGACAATCCGAAGGCGCGGTAAAGGTATCCGCTGGGATACATACACCACCCGTGGTTGGGTCACCAATTGCGCCAGTTGCCTGGCAGGTGCTGTTCGGGTTGTCACATGGTGTCTCGTTGTATGCTGGATACGCCGAGCCATCATCTGGTGAACATGTCTCAACACAAGCGAGTGCCCCGGCTGCTGCACCGAAGCAGACACCTGAGACCGTCTGACCAAAGTGGTCAAACGAGCAGGCTGAGCCGAGATTACTCATGTTCGCGACACCGTCATCGAGGGCATCCGAAACATTACAGCCGACCGCACTTGGTGGGATGCAATCAAAGGTGCCATCGCCCTGATCCATTGGATGGGTACCACTTGGACAATCAGCAGCCGAGGTGAATGTATCCGCTGGGATACAGACGCCTGCGGTGGTTGGGTCACCAATTGCACCGGTCGCCTGACAGGTGCTGTTTGGATTGCCACAAGGTGTCTCATTGTAACCCGGGAATGCTGAGCCATCATCCGGCGCACAGGTCTCGACACAAGCAATTGCGCCAGGCGCTGCACCGAAGCAGAGGCCGGTGACTTCCTGACCGAAGTGCTCAAACGAACACACCGTTCCGAGAGTACTCATATTCGCCACGCCGTCGTCTGCAACGTCGAGGACATTACAGCCAACCGCACTTGGTGGAATACAGTCAAAGGTACCATCGCCTTGATCCATCGGATGGGTACCGCTTGGACAATCGGCGGCTGAGGTGAATGTGTTGGCTGGGATACAGACGCCTGCAGTCGTTGGGTCACCAATCGCACCGGTCGCCTGACAGGTGCTGTTTGGATTGCCACAAGGTGTTTCTGCATAGCCAGGGTAAGCCGCGCCAGTGTCTGGACCGCACGTCTCAACGCATGCTTGGCCACCAGGCGCTGCGCCGAAGCATACCCCTGATACCGTGGTGCCGAGATAATCAAAGCTACAGGCTGAGCCTAGGTTACTCATGTCGAGCGCGCCGTTATCCGCACCATCAGCTACATTACAACCGATACCATCCGGTGGAATACAGTCGAGCGTACCATCGGCTTGCGCGACTGGGTGTGTACCACTTGGACAATCCGCCGCGGTTGCGAAAGTGCTGTCTGGGATACAGACGTAGCCGGTATCCGGTGCCCCGAGCGCTCCAGTTGCCTGACAGGTGCTGTTGACGTTGTCACAGACCCGCGCGGTGATACCTTCGACCGCGCTCACAACAGTAACGTTGTCAAAGCCGGCGTAGTCCGAGCCACCATTTTGTTTGGCAGCCAGTACCAAGGTTGCAGAAGTAACATCAGCACCAACTGCGAAGTCGATGGTCAACCACTGACCGGCTGTATCCTTCTGCAACTGCACAAGCGACGAGTCGTCGACGTCAAGGTCAGGCACCGAAGCACCGTTGGTCACAACCAAGAAACCGATATTGTCACTCGATTCGTAGCCAACCGACTGGTAGTCGAAGCTGAGCGTGCTTGCGCCAACTGTCGACATATCAATCGGACCAACCGTAATCGTGTGGTAGCCGCTTCCGCCGCCATTACCGTTGTCGAGGTCTTGCATACCCCAGAATGAATCTCCTGCACTTGGTCCCGAGATGCTGCCGACCGAGCTGACGACGCCCCACACATCACCCGAGGTGTTGTAGGTAGCGATATTCGTGGTGACCGAATCGCCACTCTCGAAACCTGCACTTGCAACAACACCACCGCCGATGGTGTCAAAGCATGTATCGACGCATGCCAAGGCCCCAGCTGCTGCGCCGAAGCAGACCCCAGAGAGCGTGGTACCGAAGTACTCGTAAGTACATGCAGCGCCAAGATTA
>JAYYQC010000082.1:0-9670 GCA_036128675.1 Myxococcota bacterium
CTTGCTCTTGTTGGGATGATTCTCGTCGTACCGACGACGATGTCTACCAGCCTGCTCTGGGTCCTTCAGTTTCATATGATGCTCGGGGTGGTGTGGCTTATTTCACGGTTATTGAGTGCTTGGGCGGATAACGTTCAGTACATTCAATTGGTTTTAGTTGGTGGTATCGTGTTGGGATTGACTATCCTCCAGGACGTTCTTCATGCGATTGATGTCATCGATACTGGTCACTACGCACATTATGTTTTTGGCGTGTTTCTCTTCTTGCAATCGTTGATCATTGCGCGCCGTTATTCGGAGACGATGGATGAGCGGGATGATTTAACGCACCGGGTACTCAAGCAGGCAACCATGTTGGCGCATGAATCCGATAAGCGGGCCTCGGCGGAGGTCGCTCAACGCGAAGCGGCGACAGCTTTGCGTATCCAGGCCGAGGCAAAAATGACCCTCTTCGGCGAAGCGGTTCACCACATCAATAACCCTTTGAATCATATCTTGGGGAGCTTACACGGTCTCGCGGCGCGACAGTCTGAGGTTCGCAAATTAACGAACGATATTTTTGATAGCGATGAGGGGCTCTCGGACGAGGCTCTGGCGGTCAAAAATCAATACACAGAACACTTCGCGGACGCCCAGGACTTCTATGAATCGGCCATCAACGCAATCGTTCGGGCAACGTCAACGGTTCAGCTTCTTCGCGCACTCTCGGGGGTTGATGGTATTTCTTATAAATCGATTCAATTTGGAGAGGTCTGGGAGTTGATGGAGTCGCGTTCCTTGGTACTCACTCAGCTCATTGATCCTGATTGTCTCGCTGACCTGATGCCGATGCGGTGTGTCGGACATCCCGCGATGTACGCCCAAGCTTTTGAGATTGTCCTAGGTAGCTTCGTGATAAAGGGAAATGAGCTGGGGACCTTGCGTCAGGTTGGGGAAGAAGAAGAATCCGTCATTATGATGCGAAGGGCAGGGGAGTCCGGTGAGATGGTTGAGACCCCAGTCTGTCGAAGCAAGATTGAGGTCGCGTTTGATGGAGCGATCGAGGTTAACGAGTCGTCCAAGATTGTTGAGATTGTTCAGCACCTCCTGGAGCCTTACGGAACAAAGGTTTCGTATTCACAAAGCTCCTTCACCTTGAGCGTTCTTTCACGTCTGCTTTGAGGTGCACCGGTTCCGTCACAGAGTATCTAAGCAATGGGCGGGCGAGGGACGCTAGTTCAGCTCCTTCATCGACTTCGGCCTCAAGCAGCGGGTATCGATGACCAGTTGGTGATCATCGAAATCGATATGCGCGATGTTGATGCCGTGTTTTGGGCACCAGACCTGCAGTCCATGCTCCGTGAAACCTACATCCAGTTTCGTAACCTCTTGAGGTGAGCGGGTCTCGTTGGGGTCTTCGGACCACTCCTTCATGCAGTCCTCGCAGACCAGGTAGCTCTGGATGCTATGCCCGAGTGGTAGATTCTTTTTCATGCGCTCGGCTCAGGCGAGGGTGGCAGCTCGCGGGGCATCGTCTTGAGGGTCAAGCCAAAGAAGGGCCAAAAGCCCGCCTGGAGGGCGGTCCACGCCCGTCTGAAGCCGACGCGAACCCAGGAGGTAACCCGCAATTTCACGCGCGTTGTATCGCCATCTTCCTCGAGCCAGAACTCAAGGTTTGTTGGACGGATAAAGCGGAGGCTCAGAAAGTAGCTGCCGTAGAAATACTGGAGCTCGCGGTAGTACGGGGCATCCATGGTCGTGATGATCCCACTGAAGTTGAGGCCAGGACCATGGTGACTGGTGAGCACACCAACCTCGAAACGGTTGGGGATAAACTCGACCCGGTAAGGCGGCACCTGTCCCTTGGTGAAGGTCTCGGTGCGGTTGAGCCACGTCCAGACCGTGTAAATCGGGCGTTTGACTTCAAAGGTGCGCTCGAAGAAATGGCGCTCAAACCCTTCGGGGTGGTTGAGAGCGGCCAGAGACTGAAGCGCTGCGTCGTTGTGTTTCATGGCCATACCTTGTGCATGGTGGAGTCGGGCTGCAAGCACGACCTTTCTAGCGCTGCGTTTTGTCGGATTATTTTCTAAGCGCTTTCGCTCCATCCGATTCTCTGAGGCATCGTTGCACTTTGATACACTGATCTGCTCGGTGCCTAGCGGAATATCCATCACTGACAGCCGAAGTTATGGTTGTCATTACCCTGACCTTATGGAACCTTCTGACTTACTGGTGATTTGCAACGGGGTTAAGGAAAGCCCCTTGGGCAGGAGATACGGTATGCGTAGTTGGAAGTTTTGGTTGTGGTTGGTCTTGGTCCCTTGCCTGGTGATCGGATGCGCATCAGATGACGATGACTCAGCACCCGCGGATGCAAGTGATGTCACCGATATGACCGATGCGAGTGACGCGACGGACGCAACCGATACATCTGACCCGAGTGAAACCCAGGTTGTTGCTGACCCGGTACCACTGACATTCGAGCTCTGTACCGAGACGAATCCGGGTGAGGGCGCATGTGTCTGTGCGACTGAGCCAGGCTTTCAGACCTACCGCGCGGTTCAAGGGGAGGCCGAGCGTTGCTTCACAGTCTACAGCAATCCGAGCTGGGGTGATGAACCGAAACCCCTGATCATCGAACCGGACTGCTATTCGAGCAATCAGCCGCCCGACGGTTCGTTTCAAAATGACCGCTATGGTTACCGCTCATTGCACCTGACTGCGCCCGATGGCGGCTGGGAGTTTCCTCTTAATGGTGTGGTGAACTCGGAAAACGCATGGTCTCAATGCGACCCGAGCAGCTCGCGTGAAATCAACTACCTCGCGACCGCCTTCGAATTGGTCGATCAGATGATCAGCGACGGCTTGGTATCCGCCGACAAAGTTTTTATGTCTGGTTTCAGTCAAAACTCGATGTTCTCGATTTTTGCCGCGACCTGTTTTGCCGACCAGGTCGATGGCATCTCCCAAGGGGGCTCGGGACTCTTCGTTGCAGCGGAAGGCAGCGTCGGTCTCCCTAAATGCGAGGGCGTTTGCTCGGCCTCTTCATTCGAGACGTACGATACCGCCTGTATTTCACAGGATCCGTGCGGCGAGGCCTGCGAGGTTTGGCCTGTTTTGCCGGTCAACGGTGGCGACGTGATTAAGAGCTGCCTCTTTATGTACGACAACGACGATGCAGCGCACACAACTGCCTATCCAGCGCATAAGATTTTGACCGAACAAGGTCATGAGCCAGCGCTGCATATCTTCGAATCGGTGGCTCAGGCAGAGCTGGGTGGGCATCGGATGCCAGTCTTGGGCTTTGAGTGGATCAATCAGTGTCTCGGTATCTTCGATACGTGCTCCAGTAGTTGCGCGGCCGAGGTCATCTCTCGGGTCGAGTCGTTCAAGAGTGTGTATGCCAGCGCCAATCCCGGTCAGGACGCCCTCTACGATCCGGGAGCGCGTCAACAGCTCGTGGGAACATATATGGGAGCAAAGTCCCAAGTGGCGGCGTGTACATTCAACTGCGCGCCAACGACTGCAATGTTGGATTCCGTGGAGAGTGCCGCGTGCTACTGCGGACCGGGTGAGGCCAACTGCGCATGTCGGACTTTGAGTGTCGAAGAAGCGCCTGGCTCATGTATGCCCTAGGTTTCGATCCTAAATTGGGATAGCTGAACTTCTTCGCCGTAATCGGCAAAGTCTCCATCTGCACGCTGCCTCCGAAACTCTCCCCAGTTGATGGTCCGATACCGTGGCGCTTGCGTTTGGCAGGCCGATTTCAGTGGCGCGTAACTTGTCGCGTACGAAGGGTTGAAGAAAAAGGGCGCGCTGTAACGCGGCAGTGTCGAATTGGCAATGACGCGGTGAAGGGCAGCGCGGTATCTATCGTTGGACCAGACTTGGACGATATCACCTAAGTTTACAACGAGTGCGTTGGAGATGGGCTCGACGGTATGCCACGCGCCGTCTCTTTCTACCTGAAGCCCAGGCTGGTCGGCTTGGTAAAGCACAGTCAGAGCGCCGGCATCCGAGTGATGACCGATCCCGAGCTTTCCGTTGGTCGGGACGGTTGGGGCATCGGGCGAAGCGGCATCCGGACAGGGGGGGTAGTAGTTGAGCCTCAAGAAGCTGGTGTGCTCCTCAAATGCACTTAAGAGTACGTAGGGCTCGGTCCCAAGATTCCTGGCGAGGATACTTAAGACTGCGCGCGCAACGCGTTCAGCCTCCCGGTAGAAAGTCTCTACGGCCGCCCGGAATTTTCCCATTTCCTCCGGCCATTGGGGCCGCTGCTCGCCAATTTCGGGTCCGACGTCAAAGACCTCTTTCCAGTCGCGGACGTTTTTGGTGAGCTCGCGGTCGTAGTAACCCCAAGGGTTCTCAGCGGTACGCTCGAGCCGTTGCTTCGCTTCGCTATCTTGAGCGAAGAAGCGATGCATGGCCTGAGTGAGATCGGTGAACGTCTGGTTGGTAACGCCGTGCTCGATTACCTGAAAGAAACCCCAGTCGCGACAGGCTTCATCGAGGGCGCGTGCGGTATCGGGTGTCTCCAGCTCGGTCATATTGATAATTGGGACGTTTTCCATGTCTTTGTTCTCAACGAGGTAGGGTAATGGTGTCAAGCCACGCATTGCGGCACTGGAGAACATGCCTTAGCGTACGGCCATGGTAGAGCACAGCGTAGAGTCACGCACCACACCCGCCCGTATCGTTGAGCTAGAATCGGATGTGGCTGAGACCGTCCGGGTTGTTTTGGAGGTTGAAGATAACCAATTCTCATTTTTAGCTGGTCAGTGGCTCAATCTCGGGGTGCAACTCGACGGTGAACTGAGAGTGGGAGGTTACTCGTTTGCCTCGGCACCAGGTATCCTGCCGCGCTTCGAGCTTGGGATCCGAGACTCCGAGCGCAATCCAGTCAGCCGATATTTTCACCGTGGGGCCAAGGTGGGGGCAGAGGTGGTTGTGGATGGCGGGCACGGCCCTTGTTTTTATCATCCGGATGAAGACATCGACCTGGTACTGGTTGCGGGTGGGATTGGGCTAACCCCAATGCTTAGCATCGCTCGCGCCTTTCAGGCCTCCGCTTCTCAGCGGACACTGCGCCTGTTTTACAGTGCTTCAATGCAACGTGGCTTCGCATTTCGCGACGCAGTTCTATCGCTCGAGTCGGACGCAAGAATGAAGGTAGAACTCATTGAGACGGGTACAGACGCACAGGGGCGTATGGATGTCGCCTCTTTGGCTGAGCTGAATAACGGAAAGACGGCTTATTACCTATGCGGTCCCACTGGAATGGTTGACCAGCTCAGCGTGGGACTGGCACTGGAGGGTATACCCGAAGGGCATATTCGCTTTGAGAAGTGGTGGTAAGTTCCACCAAAGAGCCCCACAATTACTTCCCGAAAAGTCCTTCCGCGACAGCGGGGTTCACAATACTTGCAATGGCGAGAGAGATTATGAATCCGATGGTCACAAAGCCCACGTCTCTGCCTGCGAGCAGCAGCGCTTGTTTGGTGTTACGGCCTTGCTCATTTGCGCGTCGGAATGCCATGGCAATCTCACGGCCACCTAAGAGGCCGACGAAAACCCACGTGGTACTCATTGGGATGTTGGACGAAATTTTGAAGACGTAGAGAATAATCGCGTAGATAAAGTCGATAACGGTCGCCGCGCGTACGTCGACAACGCTGGACTTCTCGTCGACAATTTCTTGGATCTTTTCGCCACCCATGCGGAAGAGAACGCCCAAACCAGCGAAGATGAAGCTTGCAAAGATGATGAACTCAAAAATGGAGAGCTGACGCGGGAGGAAGACCGCGATATTGGCAGCGTCCTGCTGCAGCCAAATACTCCACAAGAGACCAGTCGTGGCCCACTGAGCAACCCGCCAGGCAGGATGTGCCGTACCGGTGAATTTCTTGGCCATCCAGGGGCTAAAGGCGCCCCAGAGTGCAATTGAACAGGCGAACGCGATGGCATACCCGGTGAGACTCTTCGTCGTCACGGCCAGGATGCCTTTGCTTGAAGCTGCAAAGCAGCTGAGCAGCAAAAATGTGGTCGAGACTGGGATTTTGAGGCGGGTCAATATCAACAAGAAGAGTGGGGCACACAGTTGAAGGTAATGAAAGGACTCAGGCGATTTGTCGAATCCCTTGGAGGCAAGTCGTTGATGACTGACATCTCCATCAAAGACGGCCCACGAGTAGGTCATCGTAAGTAGGAAGATGCCGCCGATCCAAAGCCAGAGCTGCCACCAGGGTTTGTTTTTGTTCGAGGCGATAAAGGTTCCGAGTGTTTGAATACTGTCGTTGGCGATTGCCGAGTAACCAGCGAATGCAAAGCCGAACCATGCCGCGACCACCGGGTAAGGTTGGACGATGTAGGCAAGTGCAAATGCGACGATAAGTACTACCCAAAACCGAGTAGTTTGCGCCGTTTTACTACCAAGAGAATGGGCACCTGAAGCGATTCCATTGGCGGAGAGATCTGAAGCTTTGAACGAACTCATGGGTCATCGTCCTGTGGGGATCGAGGTATGCTAGCTAGGTGGTAGCGCTCTTGGACTGACTCGACAACTGGGCTGGCCTAAGTGTCACACGATTGTGCAAGTCTCCGGGGTAACGGCTCGGAGTCGGCCGGAAAACTAAGCAGAATTAACTTCGGTCAGAGACAATGTGACAAGTACGTGACGTAGAAAAGGGGGGCGTAACGATGTGGATGGGGCTATCGGTCTTGCATTTTAAGGTCCAGGCTCAGGTCTCTGGCCGTCTTGGTCATGAAAAGATTCAGAAGACTCGCCGCGGCGTTTCCGTCTTCGGAGCCACCTCCGCCCATCATTACCTCAGGCACCCATTTTTGCTTTTCCACTGCTTCTGCATAGCGCGCATTGACGCGAATATAGGCATCTAGTTTTTGCTGGAGCGCGCCATCGGCTTTCATGACCAGCCGCTTATAGGCTGCGTCACCCTCACCACGTAGGGTTTGCTCCTGCTTATACTCAGCCGCTGCGAGTTTTTTCTGCTCTGCTTCGAGGCGCGATTGGCTGGCAACTTCGACGAGCTTGGCCGCGGCGATGACCGCGACCTCCTTTTCGCGCTGGGCATCAACGACCGCACGCTCCTTGTCGACCTCTTTCTCGTACTTGGCCTTCATGACGTTTGCCTTACCTTCTTCTTCGGCGGTGATGGCATCCTGCTTTGCCCGCTCGGCATTGGCTTTGGCGGTGATAATTGCCATCGTCGCTTCGCGCTTGGCGGAGATTTGGTCCAACGTCTTTTTCTCGAAATCCCAATCTGTGACTTGATAGCCGCTTACATTGATACCATAGGTGCGAAGGTCATTGTCGAGATGAAGTGCCTGACCGTCTTCGCCAAAATCAATGACCGGGATATTCTTTTCAACCGACTTACCGGTACTCTCATCTGTCTCGACCTTGGTCTCCAGCTTGGTTTTGTACTTACCGTTCTGAAGCTGGTCTCGGCTCCATTCGATGAATGTACCACGCTTTTCAGCGTAGGCTTCCTCAGAGGTCATGAGACCTGCGGTGAGGTTTTGCGCTTCCTCAGTAACAGTCTTGAGGAGCTTTAGAGCGACACCCTTATTGGTTCGAAAAGCCTTGTGGAGCTCGAGCATGGTTTTTTCATCTTGCGGCAGATTGAAACGGGCTTTTCCGTAGATGGTACCAGTACCACCATCTTGGTAGCGCACCGGGATACCCTCTTGATCGATGCTTGCCTCGCCTTCTGAATTTGTTTTATCGAAATCGAAGGTGATGACGTCTCGGTAAACCGTCGAACGGCCAAACCAGAGTAAGTAAACGCCTGGTTCGAATCGTACTTCAAGTGTTCCGGTCGGGTATTGAATCACCGTGCGTTGGCCAGCATCGTTGATTCGAGCAATCATCGGGATCATGACAAGGAACGCCATCAGGATGCCAATCGGTAAAACGAGCCTTTTGAAAAATCCCTTGATTGGATCGCCAGCCATAAATTGCTCCTTTATTCATAAGATTTCGTGCGGACATGTACGACAGAGCGTTCGCGCATCTATGTGTGGGGGCACCTTCACATATCGTCAAGTGTGGGTCCAATCCATTCGGTGTTGAGAGACTGACACGAAGAAGAGAACCATGCGTCAAATCACGGAATCGCGTGCAAAAACTATTAAGCGAAGAGGAATAAAAGGTTGGGCCTTTAAGAAACCGGCTTGAGCTGGTCTAGCCAGGAAGCTTTATCGTCCCGGTGATAGACCTGGAACCTAAACTCATTTTCAGGGTCTTTGGCTTGTTGGTAACGGGTGTAGATAAACTTTTCATCGATCCCGCAGACTTCGACTTTGCCGGTATCGTGGGACATGCAGAACCGCGCTCTCCGCCCCAGGCCTGAAGAAACACGGCGAGCTTCCTCAAAAATTTCGTAGCCTTTGACCAATGGGACCTCATAGGGTTCGTTGCCTTCGGTTGGGCGTCCCTGAAAGAGGTAGTAGGGGGGCACCCCGATCCGCTCCAGAATTTGGTACATCTCACCCAAGACTCCGGGCATATCGTTGACGCCCTTGATGAGCGGACATTGGTTGACGACGATGGCTCCTGCTTTCATGAGAGCATCAAGCCCCTCGATGGCGGGGGCGGTCAGCTCTCTCGGGTGGTCAAAGTGCGCCATGACGTAGATGCGCTTTTCCGGCGTCGAATAGGTCTGGATGGCTTCGATGAGTGCCGGATCGTCCAATACGCGCCATGGGTTGAATGCGGGCATTTTGGTACCGATCCGAATGATGTCGACATGGTCAATCTCGCGTAGCCGCTTGAATATATCGACCAGCTTTCTGGTCGACATCAGAAAAGGGTCACCGCCGGTTAAAAGTACATTGGTGACCTCGGAGTGGTCTCGGATATAGTCGATGCCTTCGGTGACATCTAAGGATACCTCGTCGTTTTCGTCCATAAAGAGACGTTTTCGAAAGCAGTACCGGCAATAGGCTCCGCAGACTTCATTGCAGAGTAGAAGAACGGTGCGCTCATACTTATGCTGGACACCTTTGGCGACGGTCACGGCCGCTTCATTTGATGCGTCGAGCTTGCCCCAGTCTTCAAGCTCTTCGATGCGTGGTATAATGAGCTGACGAATTGGGTCATCAGGGTCATTCCAATCGATTAAATCGAGATAATAATCGTTTGCGCGGAAGACATATTTTTCGGCAACTCTTTTAAGGTCTTCTTTTACATCGTCAGGGATATTCTCGAGCTTTTCGACATTGCGGATATAGCGAATTTTTTTCTTGGTCTTCGGAACATCGACCTTCTGTGCAATTTGCGACGAAGATTTTTTCGTGGTTGGCATCTCAATTAACTGCATGGGTTCCCCTTCCCCTAAATGTAGCGCGTGCGGTACCGAGGCCAAATCATCGGCAGACAATGGAGCCGGCGGCGCACGTAACCCTCGTAAGGGCCTTAATCATTCATGGTTCATCGCCGAAGTCTGCCAGCCCGGGCGACGGGCAAGCACGCCAATCTTGGTGGCGCCAAAGCAATTGACCTCGTCGATATCATCGGGCTTCGAAGACAGTGAAAGCTATGTGATTAGACAATTGATACCCAAGAAGCCCACACAATACTAACCTTTAAGGCTGGGTTGATGTCAAGGTAGGCGCATGTGTCTTGGTGCCGACTTCGGTCGCAAATTGAAAATAATATCGTGACTTATCTAAT
>JAYYQC010000083.1:0-3576 GCA_036128675.1 Myxococcota bacterium
CGCAAGAGCGATGGTTCCTATCAGGAAACAACCTTTGAGTATTACACCACGTTTGATGGACGACGACTGCTCAACATCGAGGGAGCGGAGACGTCCCAAGTTGGCCCCTCGACCATCACGATGGACGGACTCTTGGTGAACCCTGCCGACACCAACGGTGATGGTCTCATCCATGGCCTGAGCTTTGATTGGACCGCGTTTGACATCGCATCGACGCTCGACGCTGTCGCTGGCTTCTCCGAGGCGCGAACAGTCGATGAGTTCCGCGAGCAGACCCGTGGCCTGGTAGCCTATGCGCAAAATATCTTGGTCGCGGATAAATACGGCGACGTTTTATTTACCCCCTACAATGCCATGCCATGCAGGGACCACCTCCCAATCGAAGACGGTCGCTGGGTAACCGATGCAGATCCGCAATATCTATTAGACGGTACCCTCTATGGTGGTTTTGAGATCCCACTCAACGCTCAAGGCATGCCCGATGAGACATTTAAATCAGACCCTCAGCGGTGTGTCATTCCATTCGACGAAATGCCACAAGCTCGCAGCCCAGCATCTGGATTTGTAATGTCAGCCAATCATGACATCGCGGGGGTAAGCTTCGACAATAACCTTGCCAACGACCTGCACTACTTGGGGGGCTTTTGGTACCCCGCGTTTCGAGCCCACACCATCGATACCCATCTCAAGGATATCGTGTCGGCGCAATCTGCAAATCTAGATACGATGGCGGAGCTTCAAGGAAACCACGACTCCACCATGGGACAGTTATTGACTCCCTATATCCTCGCCGCTTTAGAACGAGCGAAACTTGTGACTGAGGACGCGACCGATCCACAGGAGGTTTCGCTGCGCGAGACCTATCTGAATGCAACACAACACTTTAACGAGGCCCAGACCTACTTTGAAGAGTGGCTCGCCGCCGATGCCCCGGCTTCGTCCGGAGTCGACACCTTTTATCAACAGGTTACCGCCGAGGAGCGTCGCCACAGCGTTGCGACAACCCTCTTCAATGTATGGTACCGCCGGATGCTTGAGCGAACATTCAACGATGAGCGACTTGAGTGGCTCTGGACCGGCGTCGATACCCGGCGACTTGGCCGCGTCTTGCCTCGTATGCTAGCAAATCGCGGTGCGGAACCCACCGAGCAGCGCGCCGATTATGTCGTAGAGCGAGGAGAGTCTATCTTCTTTGACGACATCCAAACCGAGCAGACAGAGTCATCCGATGAGTTGATTCTCACCACTTTAGCGTCGGTTTTTACGGATCTCAGTCAACGACAAGATGGAACCGGTCAAGGCGGCTTTGGTACCGATGACATGTCGACTTGGCTTTGGGGCATGCGGCATCAAGTTCTCTTCCGGTCACTTTTGGGCAGTGTTGCTGAAGACAATCCTATTGTAGGACTCATTGGGCTTTCTTTTTCGATAACGACCGACAACCTTCCATTAATTGAAGATACGGACAATGATGACCCTCGAGCCGAGCTCATCAATTTTCCGCGCAACGGTGATTATTATGCGGTTGACTCGGCCGGGGCACCGCTGGATGCGAACCATTTCTTCTACTCGTATGGCCCTGTCATGCGTATGGTCTTTCACTTAACCGAAGACCGTGTGACCGGAAGAAATATCATCCCTGGAGGACAGGCCGCGAATACCGAGGACCCCCACTTTGCCGACCAGGCCGCACTCTGGCTTGGAAATCAGACTCTCCCAGTCCGGTACCACATCGATGAGCTACTCCAGGGAATAGAATCTTCTGAGCGCTATCTACCGCGTTAGGTCTTTGCGGGTTGAGGCCAAAAGAGCGCCTACGAATAAACGGTCAATCGATCATTGGTGCCATAAATGGCGTCAATGCATCGACCTTCCACTGCTCAACGCTCTGCCAGTCGTCCATCAAGACGCCGCCGGTATCGCCGGAGTTTGGATTGAGTGACCAAAAGGCCCATGAGTAGCTGGTGCCCATGTAGCTAAGCAGACGCTCAAACCAGAGATTCGCCCGACCACCCGAACCATCTATGTCTTTGATACCGAACTCGCCGAGATAAAGGTGACCAATCCCGTCGTTCATTACGAAGCCGAAATAATCGTCCCAGATTGCATCGAGATTCTCAGGGTAATCAGGTGCGGAAAACCAGGCTTGTTCGTAAATTTCAGGGCCGTAATCATGCGCCGAATACACAAGCTTGTCGGGTGCACTGATCTGCACCGGCGCGTCGATGACCCCTCGAAGGTTTCCGCCCCACCAGTACCAAACCCCGTTCACGACCTCGACCCCTTCAACGATAATCAGGACCTCGGGATGCACCGCATGGACTGCTTCGGCACATCGCTCGGCAGCCAGCTTCCAGTCGGTTGCAAGATCATTGGTACCCCAGGTGGCATTGCCGTGCGGCTCGTTGTTTAAATCAAATCCAACGACCGTCGGGTTATCTTTATAACGCTCAGCGAGCATTACCCAATCGGCAATCCAGTCTTCATCTGACACTTCGTCGGTATACCAAAGAGTCTCAGAGAGATAAGAGTCTGGGGCGCGGGAGTGGTTATCCAGAACAATCTTTAAGCCTAGCTCACCTGCGGTCTCAATGATCAAGTCCATCGATTGGATAGGTGTCAATCCAGCCAAGCGCGGGTCGACCGTATCGACAATACGCTCGGAATGAAGCATCGCATTGCTAAATGGCAGGCGGATCGAATTAAAGCCAAGCTCAACAACTTGGCCCAGCATATCATCGTGAGAACGCCCCCAGAGACCGTGCGGTAGCATCAACCCGGTTTCGAACCCGAACCAATTGACGCCGGTAAGCCGAACCGTCTCACCGCTCCCATTGACCAGGCGGGTGCCGGATACCGAGAGGAACGGAGATATCTCCGAGGGGTCACTCACATCACTGGCATCGGTAGCATCACTGGCATCGGTAGCATCACTGGCATCGGTCGCATCACTGGCATCAGTAGCATCACTGGCATCGGTCGCATCACTGGCATCGGTCGCATCACTGGCATCGGTCGCATCACTGGCATCGGTCGCATCACTTGCATCGGTCGCATCACTTGCATCGGTCGCATCACTGGCATCGGTAGCATCACTTGCATCACTTGCGTCACTTGCGTCACTTGCGTCGCTGGCATCGGTCGCATCACTGGCGTCGGTTGCGTCGGTCGCATCGCTGGTATCGCTGGTATCGCTGGTATCCGTAACGTCACTGGCATCGGTAGGGTCGCTTGTGTCTGAACCATCGCTCGCACAACCCAATACGTGCATAAAGAGAATGAGGCATAGCCCAAGGGCACTAAGGTGTAGCCCTGACCGAATGGCTCCAACGCCCTGCCTCAGAATCGAATCGACCAACTTCAAGCAGACCTCACTTGTTTGAATTTTCATCAGTAGGGAGCGTCCTCACCACCCTGAACCCAATACCGCTATCACGTGAATTCGGCGAGTGTGGTTGACGCACGGCCATCGTACACTCGGCCGCAGAATTGAAATACCCGCCACCGCGCTTCACGCGGTCTTCACCATTCGGCGGTCCCTCCAGCGTCCAGGATTCTCCGTAGCTCGTCCGTCCC
>JAYYQC010000084.1:0-2951 GCA_036128675.1 Myxococcota bacterium
ACACTGGAAGAGGTCCGAGCGGACTTTGCATCGATGATTCAAGAAGGCGAAGCACGGCTTCACCGCCTCGGAGGACTGGTCGCCAACGCACTTTTTAATGAACGCTTCGACCTCAAGAGTGTAGTCGTCGGGGAGGTCCCAAGTTCCAAGCTGCGTTTTGAATATGCCCAGTCCATTTCTGCCAAGGCGCTCTACGCTGAGACCGACCTCGCCCTTGGCAACCGCATTCTCTCACAGATGCGCTTTGCCGGCCCTGACGCATCCGAGACAGCAACGCTCGTGGCGAATTTCGTCGAATACCAGCCTACTGCGCTCAACCGGTTCGCGGTGCACAAGATGACGACGCGGATAAAGGCGGAAGAAGAACTCTGGAATAAAGTCTGCGACGAGCTCTTCTCACTCGACACACTGGTCGCCCGGGACAAGGAACTCCGAAGCCTGAGCCGCTACGTGAAAGATGTGTTTGGTCTCAAAATCGTTGTCGGCAAGCCAGAGGATGCACAGGAGCTGCAAGAGACACTTTCGGCACTCAACTTTTCAACCGACGAGCTCGACCGGGTGGGTGCGCCCATCGAACCAAGCTGCCAAGCCCTGAGCTTCATGGAAGTGAAAAATTATCTCATCGATGGGCACAACAAACAAAGTGGTTGGGAAGCTCTGAAATCAGTCGTCAAGTGGTGGGATGGACTCTTTGAGATCCAGATTCAGCCGCTCTCAAACTATTTTCGAGAGAGAGAAAAACTCACCCGTGAGAGTCACTCCGCCTTCAAGGCCAACCGTGAATCGATTCGAAACAGGTTGGCAGAAGTCTACCCCCTCATGGGTTATTACCGGGACCTTCTACGCTGGCTCTTTGTGGACCCAGAAGACACCCCTCCGCATCACCCAAATGTCGAGATCCATCTGGACGGTAAGCGTTACGTCTAGAAGCCTAACCTCTTCGAGATGATTTCACGCATGATCTCAGAGGTACCTCCCCCGATCGGTAAAAGGCGCGCATCTCGACTAAGACGCTCTACGAGAGTCTCTCTCATATAGCCCATCCCTCCAAAGATCTGGACAGCCTCATGGGTCACCTCAAGGGCAGTTTCAGAAGCCACGTTCTTCGCCATCGAGACCTCAGCGATCACCTCTTGGCCTTCTTCCATCGCTTTCGCAACTTGATACATCAAAGATTTCGCGGCGGTCGTTTTTGTGACCATATCCGCGAGGCGATGACGCCAGACCTGAAACCGATTTAAGCTCTTTCCGAAGACCTTACGCTCTTTGGCCCACGCAATCGCCTCTTCACAAGCAATTTCTGCGGTTGCCACACCGTACGCTGCCAAGGCTAAACGTTCGGTCTGGAAATTGCGCATCAGCAGGATAAACGCCGCTCCTTCGCTTGAGACCCGTCGAGATACGGGAACCCTTACATCGTCGAAGAAAAGCTCAGCGGTATCGCTGCTGCACCAACCGGTCTTCTTGAGCGCTCGCTCCACTTTGACACCTGGGTCATCTTTTCGAAGCACTAGAAACGTAAGACCTCCATGGGGATCTTCACCCGTTCGTACCAAGGTGGTGAAAAAATCAGCTCGGGTCCCCGAGGTGATATACGTCTTCGAGCCATTCACGACATAGTGGTCGCCATCGCGCACCGCTTTCGTTGTCACGCCGCTCACATCGCTGCCTGCACCTGGCTCGGTGACTGCCAATGAGGCAATCATTTCACCACGCAAAGCCGGCTTGACGTAGGTCTCGATGAGGTCCTTATCACCCGAGGCGATGATGGGCGGTACCGCAATGCCTGCGCTAAAGAGTCCGACTGCGACCCCGGTTGTCTGACCACGCATCAGACCCTGTATCGACATCACCTGACCCATCGGGCCACTACCAACGCCGCCGACCTCTTCAGGAAAGCCGACACCTAAGATCCCAAGGTCGCCTGCCTTTTGGTAGAGTTCCGCGGGAAAAATCCCGGCCTCTTCCCACTCAAAAGCATGCGGAGCGATTTCCTTCTCTGCAAATGCTCGGGCCGTATCGTAAATCTGGGCATATTCACCCTGCTCGTAATCTTTCCAAAAACTCATGTTACGAAGTCTGAGGGATCAGCGTGGGTTGCGTCAAACACTTGTGACGCTTTCGCCTAGCTGGCAGGTCGAAGTTCATCATAGACTCCCAGCGGGAGGCCCTATGACTACTTTCACCCGACAATTTACGCAGGGACTGATGCTTGCCCTTGCACTCGCACCGTTCGCAGCCAGCTGTGACGATGACTCGGTGGACGCCCTGGAAGCCATCTCCATTGACGAGACAATCCGACTCAACGACTTGAGTGCACCGGTGCGGGTCTACCGAACCGAGCTCAATGTTCCCCATATCTATGCAACCAATGCTCTCGACCGATACCGCGTCATGGGCTTCATTATGGCAAAAGACCGCTATGCTCAGATCGATCTTGGGCGACGGGTTGGACAAGGACGTATCGGTGAGCTGGTCGGCTCCTTTGGTGAAGAGATCGACCGCCAGACTCGCAACCGTGGCTTAGCAGAGGTTGCGCGTCGACTCTGGGCCTCGATGTCCGAATCACGCCGAGCCGAATTCGAGGCATTCGCGTCCGGAATCAACGACTACATCGCCGAGGTTAAAGAGGGTAAGTATGACGCCCCAGAAGAGTTCGATATCCTTCGAGGGCTGGTCGGTGTCTCAAAACCGGAAGATCTCATGGAACCACTCTCCGGCGAAGACCTGATGGGTATGACAGCCGTCGTCGTGAGCCGCTTGGGCTTTGAAGATACAGAAATCACCGTCACGGAGCGCCGTAATTCCTTGGACTCACTCTTTGAAGGACTACCCAACGAGGAACAACTCTACGGGGCATTCATGGGCGCAATCTGGAATGATATCACGCCATATCACAAGCTGGCAGAAGCCCCGGGCTTTGGTCTCAATGGGGAATTTGGTCAGCCTGA
>JAYYQC010000085.1:0-7092 GCA_036128675.1 Myxococcota bacterium
AGGATTTCATCGCAGGCTCCACACTCGCAGAGATCATTGGCATCGTTTCCGCCCCCATCGAAGACAACCCATCCCCAGTCTCCCTGTACATACTGCGAGGGAATCGACTCCTCACCCTCTAAAACCATCGACCCAGAGACCGCGAGATTAGCGACGGAAAAGGATGATGACGCATCTAAGACATCACCCACCGAGGCCCCTTCTTCGCGAAACCAGGCAAGTAAAGAATCCCCAAGCATCAAGACTTCTCGGTTGATAAAGCCAGTGTCGACATCATCAACACCAGAGCCTGGGACAGCTGAGCTGTCTGCGCTGCCCTCGGAAACAGCCGTCCCCACCCCAGCTTCGCCGTCCCCTGAGCTTGAAGCACCATCCGAAGGACCATTTGCTTCCGTGTTTCCCGCATCTCCCACATTGATAGACGACGCCTCTTCGACCATCGAAACGCTATCTTCACCACCACAGGCTACCGTTAAAAGAAGCCCACCCAACACTAAACACCTGATATTCATAGCAATCCCTTCCTTTCATGCTGCGTTCTAATCTTTGTGACCCCTCGAAACCGGAAATGGGTAAAATTTTTAAGTCAGAAGCTGGTTCGCTTTGTCTTGCGCCTTCTGCGCCCGCGGGCTAGTTCGCGCCCGTCTTTAGAGAAGGGAACGAAACCTCATGAAATACCTAGTATTGATGCTGATTCTTGGCTTTGGCGGTCTAACCGGATGCTCAAGTGATAGCGATACCTCCAATGAAACCGACGCCGCAGATCAAAGTGACGCCACCGACACGAGCAACCCAAGCGACACCTCCGATACAACCGATACCGGCAATGCTTGCGCCAATGAAGGCTTCACTGCAGTAGCAGCTCTCTCAACCATTCAAGTTTCCGAAAGCTACGCAACGCTTGAAGGATACAGTAGCGAAACTGCCCCCTTCGACATCCTCGCCATCGAAATGTACAGCGGCGAATACGGCGGTCCCGAAGGTCCTGGCAGTTACGAAATCGATGGCAGTAATTACCAAGACTGTGGCCTTTGTGTCCTCATCTATCAAGGTGTTGAAGGACAGTCCGCGAATAAGACATTTTACGCATCCACCGGCGGTGTTGAAATTTCAGAATGGGATGAAGCAACCAACACCATCACAGCGACGCTCACCAACGCTGAATTTCAAGAAGTCACCATCAACGACAATACCTTTGTGTCAACGCCGGTGGCTGGCGGCGAGACCTGGTGTATTTCCAGCATTACCCTAGAGGGCGTTGATCCGGACGGAAGCGATGCTTCGGATACCAGCGACCCATCCGATGCGAGTGATGCATCAGACGCCAGTGACCCATCTGATGCCAGTGATTCAACTGATAGCAGCGATGCGTCAGATACCACCGATGCAACGGACCCAAGCGAGGCCTCAGACGCAAGCGATAGCAACAATGACGACGGCTGTACCTATTCCAGTTTCGAGGGCGCGACTCAGAGTTTTCGAAACAACGGTCTCATTTATCAATTTGACTCCATTCGAGCGGCAGATAATGCGACAAACGATGTCCTGACTCTGGAGTTCTACGATGGTCTTCCAACCGCTGGGTCATCTTTTGAATTCACCGGAGAGTCATTCGCAGATTGCTCTACTTGCCTCTACCTCCAGCTAGGTGGCAATACCGAGCGTGCGTTCCTCGCCATCTCAGGCGTGCTCACCATCGATACTGTTTCCGAAACCACCATTACTGGCTCATTCAGCGATGTCGTCCTTGGACAGACAACGACGCCTTTTGGTAGCTCAGCGACTTTTGTTGAAGGCGGCGAGACATTCTGTTTTGGAAATTATGGGCTAAGCGTCCAATAATTTTGCGACCTCATAGCGCTTAATCTTCACTCCCCAAGCCTCGGTGTGGCCCGCGCATAGCGGGCCCATAGAATATCTAATTTCCAAGGTACCTGAGTAAAACCGATAAGCCTCGAATCAAGCCCATGCATCCTTGCAGCGGGTCGAGAGAAAATTCTCAAGGTAGCCGGTCACCTCTTCGGGATGCTCCAGTGACACGAGATGGCCTGCGGGTTTCATTTTGATATACTCGCAGTCCCGAAATGCCCGGTGGGTGATATCCGCCCCTTTGGGATGAATCGCCTTATCCTCGTTTCCATGCACTACAAGTGCAGGACCAGCGAACCCGGCGAGCGCGCTCGCTACATTGTCGCGCGTGATCAGCGCATCAAGTGTATTCAACATAGAAGGGACATGAAGCGCCAAAAACCGGGAACGCCACTCAGCAATAAGCCCGGGCTGACGCCGGATTGCCGTCTTACCGAAATTCTTTTTGATAACTTGACCAACCATGGGGTTCAGTCCAACGGTCCGCGCCAGGACCGCGAGTATACGTCGCTCGATGATCACGTGCAGAAACTCATGCTCGGAGCTTGTTGCAAACAAAGCCAATCCCCCGACCCGTGTAGGACATTGAAGCGCTGCCCTCATAGAAATCATCCCGCCAATCGAGAGCCCACACCATACAGCGCGCTGAACGCCCACCGCATCCAAGACCGTGCATGCGTCATCGACCATGTCGTAAAGCGAGTGCGGCTGTGAGATCGACGACTGGCCGTGACCTCTTAGATCCATGGCAATCACGCGATAGCTCTTGGCAAAATGGTCGATCTGCGCGCGCCATAAATCGATGGATGTGAGGTAACTATGTATGAAAAATACAGGTTTTCCCTCGCCATGTACCTCGTAATAGAGCTGCTGAGCTTTGTTCTCACAATACGGCACGACCAAACCTCCCTAGGGTCCCGAAACAATCATAACTCACGCTAGAGATTTATGGCCGACGAGTCCAGTGTTGTTTGGACAAGCCCTCCAGACCTCGACCCTCTGAAGTCGTTTCTGCCTAGACCCGATACACAGGTTCATCACCACGATCATACGGCAACAAAACCGTATCGATTGAGCTAAATTCAGCAAGAACTTGGGCAGGTGGTAGGACCAAGCCTTGAGAAACCAAGATCGGTTCGCTAGGGGGCGTCGCATCAATTGTTCAGGGGAAAGAATAATGGTTCAAAGGCTTAGCTCTCGAGGGATTCTCTGCTTGTTTCTTTTCGCCGGATTTCTGCCGAGCGCTCTCGGCGCGTCTTCTGGTCAAAACCCAGCGCTGAAGGCTAAGAGTCGACTCTTGGTAGAGCAAGCAAAGGGTCTCATTGAGGTTGGTCGGCATAAAGATGCGGAAGCTATCCTCGACCGCGCGCAGCAAGCCACGCCGCGCTTCGCGCCGATTTATCATCAACGAGGCGTCAGCTATCTCCAGCTCGGACTCTATGAGGCATCTAAACGCGCACTCAGCCGATCAATAGACCTGAACCCGATACCAGGTGAACCATGGTGGGAGCGATGCAGAGTCAATCGTATACTTGGTGACTTAGAAGCCGCGCTCTTCGATTGCCGTGGTGCGGCCGCCCGAATCGATGATCACAAGCCCTACGCGTATATGAGCGCGATTCACCTCGACAAGAGCGATACGGACGATGCCAAGCGTGTACTCAAAGCAGGAATCAAACGCTTGAAGACAGCCGAACCCTTACTGAGCGAGCTCTTAAGGCTCTCTGAAATCGATAACACAACCGGCGCTCTGATTGCTTGGCTCAAAACCGAAGGTGCGCGCTCGAAGCATCGAACCAAGTGGCTCCTAATGGAGGCCTTTGTCCAAGACCAACTCAAGAATCAACGGGCGGCAAAAAGACTGCGACGTCAAGCCCTACGCACCGCCACAAAGGCCGTTAGAAAACGCCGGAGCGCGGTTAACTTTTACTGGCGAGCCCAAGCCTACTTGGCACACGGCAAGCGGGTAGCGGCGCACAAAGATGCACTCGAAGCCAAACGTCGCGCCCCTGAGCTTCCCTCGCTCGGGAGGCTCTTCGAGGAGCTCAAAGAGAACCGTTCGCGCTCGTCGTAAATGATAAGCCGTCGCCGGCTCAGACCGTTGGTTTCACCTCAAGCCGAAACACTTCAACCGCCTCATCGATCCCTTTCAGGACATGGTTACCCACTGAGGTCCGCCCGCAGTCGACTGACTGCACGAACTCATCGGTGGCCAACAATACTTCACCGAGGGGGCCGCAGAGGCTCTCAACCCGCGCTACTCGGTTCACCGCCTCACCAATCACGGTGAAGTCTAATCGACCTGGTGTCCCGATATTGCCGTAAACTACCTCACCGACATGAAGTGCAATCCCACATTGAATCGGTGTATCGCCCGCTTGCGTTCGAAGTTCGGACCATCGCGCAAGCTCAGCCAGGGCTGCCTTCGATGCTGTGAGCGCACGTGTACAAGCGCCCCGCATATCCGATTCTTCCTCGTTGATAGGAAAAATGGCCAGCATTGCATCGCCGATAAATTTAAGAATCTCACCTTGATGCTCAGTCAGCGCGGGGCCCAAGCTACCAAAGTATCGGTTCAACACCTCGATCAAGCCATCGGGCGAAAGGCGGCTACTCAGCTCGGTAAAGCCTCTCATATCGCAGAACCAGAGTGCGGCTTGAATCCGTTGACCATCTCCCCGCTTGACTTGACCACGTAAGACCCGTGCGCCGGTTCTTCGTCCCAAATAGACCTGCATGAGCACGCCTGAGAGCCATTGCACTGCAAGGTAATCAACTACCAGCGAAAGATAGATAGAAAACCCTTGAAGATCCTGCCAATGAGCATCCGTGAAGCCTGCATCATCCTTGGTTGTTACGGACCATACATTCATCCGACCGCTGCCTCCGGCCAGTGGCATTGCGAGATATCCGGTTACACCGTCACGACGAAATTCATCGATTACTGGAAAATCCGCACCCGCTTCAGCATCCCGCACGTCAACGCGCAGAGGTATCCGACTTTCAACGACCGACCGGATCGGGCTCTCGGTGTAAATGGGCTCATCGAGGTCGCCATGTTCCACGGGCACCATGAGAACCTTGCCCGTCTCATAACGCCACTGAAATGCGACGCCAGCAATCTCGGGGTGCAAGATATAAACCCCGAGGTTCAAACGGTCGACGGGATAGCCAAACGCTCGAACTGAGACCCCAAGCGCCTGTACGAATTCCTCAAAGGACTCGATAAACCGCCCCGTATAGAGCAGCCAATCACGAAGCTTATCGGCAGTAGCAGGCGTTTGTGTCTCTTGTGTCATCCCACTGACACGGTAAACCTGTCGGAAGTTCCCTGCAACTTCTCCAGTCTTTACCCGACCCACTGATAATAGCCTTTGATGACTCGACCTTTAGGCACTGAAGCCTTAGCCTCTTCGTATGCGCGGTGGATGCCTTAAAGCTTTCCGAATAATGTTGATTTGGCTCATGTTGCTCTGCACCGGCTGTAGTTCCAGCCAAGAGAGTACCAATGCCCTGACTGAGTCGCTTGCATTTGGGAGCGAGGGCAGCGTTGATATTCTCACCTGGAATATCGAGGCTTTTCCGAAGGAAGGTTTTGCGAGTGCAGAAGCGCTTGTAGCGCTGCTCACCGCCCTTGAACCGGACGTCGTTGCAATCCAGGAAGTTTGGAGTCAGGCTCACCTCGAATGGGTAGCGCAGACCCTTGGTACCTACCAAATCAGCGCGACGCCTGAGAGTGAGGACACCGGACTTTACTTTCTCTTTGATACGAGAACCGTCGAGCTCGTGACGCCGGCCCAAACGATTTTGCGAGCCAATGCATACGAGTTCGGCTCACGGGCACCTATTCAGATTGATTTGAAAGTACAAGAAACCGCTATCCGACTCATCAATCTGCATTATAAGTGCTGCGGAGATGACCAGATTGGCGATACTTATTGGGACGAAGAGGTACGACGTCTCACAGCGTCGGGCATTCTCAAAGGCTATTTAGACCGATTATCTTCTTCCAGTCCGGTGGTGGTACTAGGAGACTGGAACGACGCCCTCACCGATCCCGACACTCACAATATATTTCGGCCAATCCAAGCAGACCCTGACAACTATCGGTTCGCAGACGTGGAAATTGCTCAACCTGAGAACCAGCGAAACTGGTCGTTCCCATCCTATCCCAGTCACCTCGATCACATCCTGGTCAACCGTCCGCTGATACCTGTCCTCAACCAAGATTCAACCTCAGTCAGGACCATCCGAATCGACCAAGCAACCGGTCCAGGCACACAAAACTACTTTCAAACTTTATCGGATCACCGCCCCGTAGGGCTTAGCTTTACAATCGAGAACACTTCATTACGCTACATCGACTGAATTTCCTCGAGTTGCCTCACGTGAGGCTCCCACTCTGGAGGCTTGTAAAGCGCGCGTAGACGCTCGCGCCAACCATGGGCTCGTCGGTATCGATCTAAGAACCACCGAAGCCCGGCTGCCTGTATCTTTATGGGATGCGCAGTACCAATCGGGACCGTCACGCCATAATTGGGTTCCTCATCCTCAGGGGTATACGTACCGAAGAGATGGTCCCAGACCATCAGGACTTCGCCGTAATTACGGTCGAGATAATGGGCGTCGGAACCATGATGGACCCGATGACTCGAAGGCGTGGCGAAGAACGTGTCGATGACGCCAAGCTTACCCACCATTCGGGTATGCTGCGCGATGCCCCACACGTTCGTGATAATACTCATCAGAATATACTGGTCAGGTGCTACACCAAGAACGGGCAGAAGATAGAACGTGGGCCGACTGAGCATCGTGGAGTCCAGGAGAAAACCTCTTGAGGCCACGGTCATGTTGTATTCCGGGCATGAGTGATGCACATGATGCATCGCCCAGAACAAACCAGTGCGGTGCGCGATCCGATGGTCGGTATACCAGGCCAAATCGTAGAGCAGAAAAACACCTATCCAAGCGATCACACCGCTGCCAAGCTCGAAGAGACGAAAGTTCTCAAAGATGAAGACCATCAAACCCAGCGGCAAGATATGCCCAATGAGAATACCCAGGCCCAAGAAGACCCCGGTGAGAAAGATATTCGAGATTGCTTCCGCGTTGTTCCAACGAACTCGACGCTCGAAGAGCGCGTGCGCGATACGTTCAGCCGAGAGAAGGCCGACATAGATTGGCAGCAGATAGCCATAAACACTGCCTCCCTCTACCAACATG
>JAYYQC010000086.1:0-10000 GCA_036128675.1 Myxococcota bacterium
CGGATATAACGTTCAACCATCGACCTTTTCCTTCGAGACCGGTGCCAACAATGGACGAAGTGTCTTGTGTGCTCCAAGTTTCAAATAAAGACGCTCCATCCACCGAGGAAATAAAGCAGATAAACCGAGACCCAACCGAATCGGTCCAGGGTTCACGACAATTTCCGGGTCATCGTTGTCTAAAGCATCAAGGACCGCGGCCGCAACCGCGTCGGGGTGCGACGTGCCCATCCACTTCGGCGCAGCGATATTGTACGCTTCTTGGTACCCTTGAAACATCCCGACCTCAGAGACATAGCCCGGACACACGGCTACAACACGCACGCCTTCGATGCCTTCTTGATCTAGGGTGGCGCGGAGAGCACGGGTGAATCCAACCACGCCATGTTTGGTAGCCGAATAAACTTCACTGTAGGCGGCCCCTACCAATCCAGCCAGCGAGCTCATGTTTACAATGAGTCCCCGACCGCGCGTTTTCATGGCGGGCAAGACCGCCTTAGACAAGAAGATAAGAGCATTGAGGTTGAGCTCAATCTCGCACTCAATCTCCTCGTCGCTTCGCTCCTCAAGGAGCCCCGGTTGATAGAGCCCCGCATTGTTCACCAAAACATCGATCGGTCCATTGTGTGAAATCGCTTCTTCAAGCAGACGAATGCGCTCGGCACTGACGGAGAGGTCGGCGGGAAGGGTGACGACCTGGACGTCGCATTTTCTTAGTAGGTGTTTTGTCTGCTCAAGGCCCGGCTGGCTTCGTGCTACCAAGGTCAGATTGTAGCCACGGCGGGCAAAAGCTTGGGCGATATAGACGCCGATTCCTCGCGATGCCCCGGTTATCAAAGCGTGAGGCTTCTCTATTGACCCATTCAATAATCTACTCATTATTAGATTCCTTAGGGGAGACATTAACCATCGGTTCGTAGACCGGAAAGCCCGCAAGCTCGAGAATCGGTGCACTTAATGCCATACCAAGAGATTGGAACCACCATGGGATCGTCGAGACGTAGATATCGCACGCACTGGCAATACGGCCAACGCGAAGGTGCCGAACGAGCCACGAGGCGTTCTTATCCCCAAGCCGTTGATGAATCTGACCAAGGCACGTGGTGAAGTTTTTGATGCCGGAGACAGTCACCCTAAAACGCGCGGGGCTCTCAAATGGATTGGCGGGTACATGGGATGTCCCCTCTCGAACCTCGAACGCCTGGCCGGCCCCAACCACGCTCACCGCACCATCGAGTTCAACCGAAAGTTGGCCCTCTAGAACCTCGAATATTTCTGTATAGCCCTGATGAATATGAGAAAAAGGTACGGTTCCTTGGGGCTCTAAGTAGACCTCTATTTTACTCGTCCAGCCATTTGAGGCCGTTTCGCTCTGCAGGATGACGATAGTCTCGCCAACCAGCTCGTTCACGATCCGGCTCCCTTGCTGCGGTTTCGCCTCCGGTGGGAACGGCGCCTGACTGCTTTCATGGCTCCAAATGACGAACGCTAAACCAAGATAGAGCCCCGTCAAACCAACGCAGAGCTTTGGCGTGATTATTCTTCGCAGCACGAATGAATTCCCTTCAAGTTACCGGTAGCTCCGTCGATATCTTTGACACCATGGAACTACAACAAAACAACCAGCAATATTACGCCAACATTAACCCTGAGCTTGCGCGGTCGGTGGCCCGCGGCCGACCCGCAAACGTGCTAGAGGTAGGGTGTGGGGCTGGAGCATTAGGCGCTTTCTTTAAGAAACAGAATAAAAGTATCCGATGGGATGGGATCGAGTTCTTTCCAAGTGCCGCTCAGGAAGCGGCAACCGTGCTCGATAACGTTACCGAGGGCGCAGTTGAAGATGTTGATCTAGATGCGCTGGCAGCGACCTACGATACAATCGTCATGGGAGATGTACTCGAGCATCTCGTCAACCCGTGGAAGGTTCTAAAAGACCTCGCGCGCATCCTCAAACGCCGAGGAAAACTCTGCGTCAGCGTCCCAAATATAAATCATTGGACCATCTTTGCGACTCTCGGCCAGGGCCGCTTCACCTACGCCGATAGCGGTCTCCTCGACCGCACCCACCTGCGGTTTTTTACCCGTACGGAGCTGACACAAGCGATTCAAACAGCAGGATTGAAGATTCAAGCAGTCGAACCTGTCATAAACCCGCATCCGAGGATGGATGGGTTCATCAGACACTACGTCCAATTTCAGGAAAGCATCGGTCTGCACAACCCTGCACTCGCAGAAGAAATGCGAGCGTTTCAGTGGGTCGTTACCGCCACCAAGTGACGGTACATCAAAACGGGCTAGGAATTCTCTCTACTTCTCAAGACCAGACGAGTCGATAGCTCAGGTCGTGGCCGATCTTGGCCGAGAACTGCTTGATTGCCTTAGAGGCCATTTTTCGCGTCAGTGGCGCAGGCAAAAACATCGACAGCTTACTCACCGTCGACTGACTCTCCCCCACAACCTTGTTGGTCCATGAGGGCTTTTCAAAACGAACCGAAGCCATTCGTTTCCCGGCTCGGTCTAGAAAAGTCGAGAGAAGGTCGAGCTGTTGAATCAGAGGATCCGCTTTGTAGGCGCCCCAATTTGCGACAGGTAAAAAGTCGATGTAATGAACCAGCTGGTAATTGAGTTGAATCCAGAAGTCTTCCGCACTCATCGTTAATGGCTGGTTATCAATGACCCGATAAAATTCTATCGATTTGAGGTCGTTGAGACGGTGGAGGTTCGCGTTAAGTTCATCCAGCAGGTCTAAATTGGCCAAGAGCCGCAAGATTGAAGGAAAAGCTTCGATGTGTACGAACTCGAAATCATCCAAGAGTGCTTTAAGGGCATCGATCTTAGAAGCTTCCATCGCAAAGGTATTGGTTCCCGTTCCCAGAATAGAATGCAATAACATTACGGTTGGTGAGTATTCGGGAAAGTGAAGGGCCGAATAGTCGTGGCAAAATACTAGATGCTCCAGAAAGGTGCCATCGGCATGCTCCATACTGAAATCACACTCATCCACCATGAAGTCCAAGAGCCGAGGGTCAACATCAGGTATCGTCGCCTGGGACCGCATCGTCTGATAAGCATCTTCGATTTTCGCAATGGCTTTATCACTCCAGAAAATCGACTTTGAAATTTTTGCCCCGATGACAGCGCGAGGTAATTTCCCTTCGAGCGTGGTGAAGATTGTACGATTCAAATCGAAGTTCTCAGTCGGCTTGACCTCAACATCACCTGCATGGTCCACGCCTCTCGCCCACGCCATGGCTGCCTTACGCTGGTAATTGAACGCCGAGGCTTCTTCCATGAGGGCTTTTGCTGCGTCGCTTAAAACTGCCTTTGCTGACTTCTTCTGAGCTCTTGCCATCGTCTCTGTCTCCTCGATTCGAGCTATGCGCTTATTGATTGGTATGACCTATCGGGTAAAACCGAAGCTCGCAAGTAGAAAGTATTCACTCACTAAGTTTAAAACCCTAATGATTTTAGCATGTCACATGGGATTTAACACGCACGATCGATCAAAGTAATCGATACAAAGGCCAATTGGGGTCGTTACTGAAGCGCGCTTATGACATCCGCCGGTGCCTGGACCAGCTCGATCAAGACGCCTTCACCCCCCACTGGGAAAGCATCGTTGGATTTGGGGTGAATGAAAACCACGTCATGACCCGCTGCACCTTTTCGAATACCCCCGGGTGTAAATCGAACACCCTGCTCTTCGAGCCAGGTTACCGCGCACGCTAAATCGTCCACCCAAAAACCGATATGGTTCAGCGCAGGTTCGTGAACCTTGGGGCGCTTCTCGGGATCAAGGGGCTGCATGAGATCTACTTCAACGGCAAACACGCCGGAACCACAGCGAAAGATATCCTCATCAACATTCTCTTTTTCACTCTGGTATTCTCCGACCCTCTCCAGGCCAAGAACATCTCCCCAGAGTCCGGCTAATTTCGATTTATCTAAGCCACCGATTGCAATCTGTTGAAGACCCAAGATTTTGAATGGACGCATATTCGTTACCTCCTAGTGGGGCCGCTATCACGATCAACGCACGTGTGGCAAAGGACTCTCATTGTGGAATAAGCCTCCACCGGCCACCACCGCACGTTACCTCGCCGACGTCTCCCTCTGGAGCGCTGACCTCACAGGACTCGCCTCGCCAAAAACTCCTTCTATTCGGGGAAGATGCCGTCGAAACCTCTGGTTTTATCAACGCACCTTCACCAAAGCGTCCAATCAACACACCGTTTTCATCAAGACCAACCCGCAGTCCCTCAAAGCCCGCATCGACGAGCGAGACCATGCCCTGACCGAAACGACTCAAAACGAAATCGTAATTATTTTTACATGCGGCCAGCGTCTCAGCCGATGCTTGGATTCGGTATTCGGTCTGCACACCCTCGATGGGGCCTTTCGCACCTGGTCCATGCGGGTACCCACAAAGCAAAGCGTTGGAGTCGTAGCAGTTCACGTCGTTGAGGAACCCATTAGTTCTCGAAGACAAGACCAGCTCGGCACAGTCTTCATCCCCCCCGTAATCGTTTGGTTCACCCTTTCCCCACCAAGCGGAGAGCACCGCCATGCGACCATCGGATGCCTTCCATACTCCTTCCTGCTCTTGGTCCGTAATGCCGATCCAATACTGAAGCGATGGGCCACCCCCGAGAGCCTCTACGAGCGAGGTACCCTCTAGCGGCTGCGATGGGACAACATCGACGCCCCCATAGTCATCGCATCGAGCCGCGGAAGCCCATTGACGTTCCGGGCAAACAAAATGCCTCGCAAGGGGAACGCAATCCTCAGTTGCCGATAACGAGCCCGGCTCAAGAACACCGGTCATGCTGAGATTCGGCGGTAAACAGTGTAGAGCACCGCCGAGCTCTCTTTCTGCGACGGATGCATCTTGCAGGGCCGATGCACTTAAGCCCCAACAACCTAGAATAGCACCCGCGGCGGCCCCGAGAACTTTACGCGATTTCAAAAATGCACCATACCGACGACCATTTAAAAGTTTACCCAACCAGGTGGTTCGAACCATGAGCTCATAAGACGCGTACGAGACCACCAGTGTCAAAAGAAGACCCACAACTGGGTAGGCTGTCAAAGGAATCGGCACAAGTAGGCACAGCCAGGTGAGATGAAAAACCAATGGTAGATGGACGATATAAACCCAATACGATGAATCCGAGAGATATCGCCAACCCGCAGATTCATTACGTACAGAATGCAGAAAGAGGCCGAGCGAACCCGCAGTCAATGACACGCAAGACAGAGCTTGCGTAACCACGTATCCTTCAAAGCGCATCCCATAGCCGCTCCAAGGGAGCGTGCGACCATGATGGGAATCGAAATAACGCGCAACTGCGCAGGAGACGCCTACCATGACATACAGGCGCCAATGTTTCCGGTAAGAATCGAGGTCAATCCTCGATAGATACACGATTGAGCCAATCAGGAAGCACCCAAAATAAAAAAGTATGAGGTCGTGCTGTGGCACCCAGTCGGTGTCGGTTGGAAGCGAATCCCAACGGTACGAAAAGCCGAAGAAAATCGCTGCACTCCCCCACACTCCTAAGAGTCCAAGCGGATGTTCTAAACTCAAAGCCACGGCCCTTCGCACTCGAGTTAAATCGAATATCTTTGAGATCATGGGCCAAAGAAACGAGAAAAGAGCGATTATCAAAATAAGATGCCACAAAAACCATAGATGGTTTAAATTACCTAGCCACCATGCATCAGAGTAGTTCGGTGCTAAGACTGCCGAGAGCAGCGATGCTTTCTGATAAAGAAGAATATGGTTGCGCGCGATATGCAGAATACTCAAGGTGAGACCGGTAAGCGGCACAAAGATCAGAAACGGTAGAACAATCCGTTGGCACCGATTCCACAGGAACGCCTTGGCACCACGGGTTTCCAGCAACATCGCGCTGAAATACCCTGAGAGCGCGAAGAAAGCCGGCATGCGAAACGTGTGAATGAAATCATTCAGTCGTAAGTAGATGACCTTGAGGGTGCCTTCTGGCATCTCGCTCAACAGTTCACTTACGCTGTGAAGGACAACGCCAAGGAGCAATAGAGTCGCCCGCCACGCATCCAGTGCATGAATCCGCTGCGGGGCGCCCTCTCGCTCTAAACTTGGTCTCATCTCAGATGACAGTAGCGAATAATCGAGAGCAAGGTGACATCGCCTGCTACTCTACCTTATGACGACCAAGACGCGAAGTCGTCAATATGAGAAAGTCCCTCGACCGGAACGGGCGCACCTGGTGCAGCATTCGTATGAATCAGGACATTGATCGCGTCAGGGAATTGACGATGAAAGAGGTTCACATTTCCCGGTTCGTTGTCGATGGTTGATACAACCTCCCCGAGCTCCGCCATAAATCGGCACGCATCTTCTTTAAACGCTGCATCAGGGGTCTCAAAGTCTGGCTTTAAGACAACGGCGGTATTGGTGAGCCCCACGGGAAATCCGTGTTCGCGAAGCGAGGCTGAGCACCCTACCAACATGCCTGGTGAATCGCGACCACTCAGATATACGACCGTCGCACCCTCGTTATAGAGTTCGTTCACAAATTTAGGTGCACCGGGCATCGGTGTATCGTGCGCTTGGTAGGCATCGGTAAAGAACCGTTCGAACCAAAACTTGGATGCACTCTGAAGGAGAGCGTCGTCGTCAAGGCCCATCTCGGTGAACATGTCTTTGAGGAGGTATGGCAGACGGTCCTTACGGTAACCGTTCAGAGCGACCTTGAGGACATCGCTCTTCGCTTCCTCAGCAAACTCCGAAAGGATAACCCACGACCTGGGCCCATTATCGAAGAGGGTCGCATCAAGGTCTAAAACAACAACCGGCCGACGACCAGCCGACCGCGTCGCCTTCACCCGCTCAAGGATGGATGTAAGTACTTCTTTTGAATTCATTCGCCCTGAATCTCAAAGAGGTGAAGAACAGTCAACACGTTCTCGTGGGCATTGAAGACGACGGGTTGAGCCTTCTCGCGGATTTGTTGTATGTTGCAAGCATGATCAAAAAAGCACTCGTTCCAGCTCTCTCTACCCTTCTCCTCTTTATGGTCTTCACGCCCGGCTGTTCGGGGTCGAGTACCGACGAAGACTGCGGGGGTGCCTGCGGCAGTGGTACAGTCTGTGACGCATCCACCGGTCAGTGTGTAGCCGACGACGAGAGCGCCAACGGTCAATCTGGCGCAGACGCATGTACAACCGATGGCGACTGTCTCGATGCAACCCTCAAATGCGTCGATGGAGCCTGCGTTTCGAAATGTGAGGGTGTTGTCTGCGATGCCTCTGTGGGAGAAGTTTGTGACCCGACAACCGGATTCTGTGTCGGCGGAAGTGGCTGTTCGGCTGACGGGGATTGCGATGAAGGCTTCGTCTGCGAAAGTGGTCAATGCAGTGGTGGTCGGTATGCCGATTGCTCGATTGTAGCCTGCGCGGAAGGTCTTAACTGCGCGAACTCCCCCTTCGGACAGCTTTGCCTGAACCCATGCGATTCATACGAGGACTGTTTTCTCAACGAACGGTGCTTTCCCGATGAACCGGGCAACTTTGCGTCCATCGCAAATCATTGCTTCGGAAATTTCTGCCAACCCGGAGGCGACGCATTTGGCTTTTCCCAGGATGCGGAGTTTGGTGGCCCCTGCAACGCGGACGGCGAAGATGACGGTTGGTGCCTCGGCCCTTTTCCGGGGGCCGACGGTAGCGATACTGGCCTTTGCATCGGGACCGACGGTGCCGTCGAGCAAGGTGGTACGTGCGACCCATTGTCAGGCCATAATGCAGAGACCGCTTGCTCAGGTGGTATCTGCCTAGAGGAGACCTCTACTTGTGCAGATCATTGCAGCGTGTTCGATGCCTCGAGCTGTTCAACCTCGACGATCTGCTTCCCAGTCTGGACCGGCAATGGGCTCTGCTTCGCACAAGAGCCTGGTGATTTATTCGAGCTCGGAGAGAACTGCGGCGATACGCTAGGCCTGCCGAACTGCGAACACGGCACCGCCTGTGCGCCCCGAGGCTTCGTGACGGGCGCTGAAAATATCTGCATGGCTTATTGCCTCACCGATGCCCAATCAGGCGCAATTGGTAGCTGCGAGGCCGGCGTCTGCACCGGTTATACTCAAGACAATCCCACCATCGGTGTCTGCCTGGTCGACTGAGGTTAATCCATCCAGAACGAAGCCATGCGCCTAAGAAACTGAGAAGAGCTTGGGGCACCGGTCGAGAGTGACTTCGCTTTCTGGCAGTCAAATACCGCCAGGACCTCGTGACTGGCTACCGCCAAATACTTTCCGTCCGGGGAAAAGTCAGCGCCCTCCCACGTTCGAATCGCATCACGCGCTTTGAGTATTTGCAGAACTTCACCACTGCCACCATCCACCAAATAGAGGTCACCGGCTACGAATGCGATAAGGCGACCACACGGCGAGGCACGCACCGAGCGGATGAACCGGTTGGGAGCCGCACAGCACTTTGAGTCAGAGCGAGGACTCTCGTAGGCTGGATTCTCGAGTGGTAATTCCCAGATCATCCGGCCCGTTTTAACTTCACGGACTTGTAAGGTAATAGCTCCAGAGGTCTCGACTCCACCAAGTGCGTAAAATGTATTCCCACCCAACCAACACGCCACCCGATCATCAATCCAGCGGGTGCTCATAGGCGTGAACTCACCCGCATGACCTTTCTCTTTGAGCCGATGCTTCGGTTGGCCGGTCTTGGTATCAATAAAGGCCAGTCCCGATCCGGTTGTCGCCATCAGCAATCGTCCCTTCGGTGAGAGTTCGAGGGAGCCTGCACTGACGTGTTGATGCCACAGAGTCTCTCCCGACTTCGTTGAGACGGCGAGGATCCCACCATAGTGTCCGGCAGCCCCTTCGCCTGCCCGGCTTGCGATGAACACGCGCGACCCAGACTCATCGTAATAGAGGCAGCGAGGCGTCGGCAGAATTCCATCCGTCCAGAAGCCCAGAGAGACCGACGATGATAACGTTTGCTGACCAGCAAAGGTCTGTGTCTCAAGATTAGCGACGACAGATTCACAGGAACCACTTAACCCCGACGTAGGAAACTGAACCCTCGCCAGCCCCCCTTTGCACCCCAAGCGCCCCACCATAGGGCGGTCTACGGCGTAGGCAGCATTCTCAAAGTGAGACTCCTTCATGCTCAACCAGCCAACACCAGTGCCAAGCAATGCTGCATGGGAAACAAACCGAGGAAACTCGTAGACAAAAGGCAGAGCTTCGGCCCGCCCCTGGCGAACACGCGCACCACGTGAATTAAAATGCTGACCACTTGAAAGGAAGAAGTGAGGGTATCTGAACCGCTCGACTGGCGGCCCCAGAGGAGCATCCGTACGCTGAAGTCCCATTAAGAACCCGTCGACCTCAACATCTAACGCCGCTTGAAGCTTCGCTGCTTTTTGGTCGCTCGAACTCAAATCCTTGTCACCTCGGTCCCGGACATGCCATACCAAAAGTGTAGCTTGAAGCGCACCTAGGATCGAGGGCTACCTACCAACCCAAGGAGATGTCATGCAGCATGCCTTACCTCGCTGGCTTTTGTTCAGCACAACATTCGTGTCGGTTATCGCGTGCCAGACATCTCCATCGACACAGCCCACGGACAAAACACCACTCACACCGCCTCAAGGGGTGCCAATCTCAGGTCAGCAGGTGCTCCAAGAATACCTTGATGCGCGCTTATCAGGAAATTGGGTGAGGTCTTATGAGCTCGTCATTACGGACAAACCAAAAGAGTCTTACGTGAAAGACGCGGAAGCAGAGGCACCACTTGCGAGAATCCTCGGACCCGCATCGACCTCTGATGTTCTCGAAGTCAGCGTCGACGGAAATACACTTAAGGCCACGGCCTCAATTCAGATGCCAGATCTCACGCCCTTTATTCAAAAGCTCATCATGAATGGCGTCAAAGCAGAGATGCTTGGCCGTCGAACCACCTATGCCCCAGTGATGGAAGAGCTGCTCAAGGCACTCGAATC
>JAYYQC010000087.1:0-17067 GCA_036128675.1 Myxococcota bacterium
CGGTCAGTACGAAGTGGTCAAGCAGACTCAGCACTTCACATTGACGAAACTGGAGAGTGAATGGCGGGTCGACCTAAGAACGAACCCTACTGATCGCCAATAACGTGCTTGATTCCAGCCAGCAGCGCTTCTTCCTGCCACGGCTTTACAATCCAAGCAGTCGCGCCTTGCTCTAAACCATCCTGAGCAAGACTGTCCGCCGATTCAGTCGTGAGGATAAAGATTGGCAAACCGGTATGGGCCTCCAGCTTACGAATATGGTGCATCGCTTCGAGGCCATTCATCGTCGGCATATTGTAGTCCATGATGCATAGGTCCAGCTCAGGATGTCGACTCGCGACCTCGGCCGCAACGTCGCCATCATCGGCGGTAATCACCGTAAAGCCGTGGCGCTCTAACATCGTTCGAAGTTCTGCACGAACAACGAGGGCATCATCACAAATTAAGATGGTCTTACCTGTCATCATTCCCTACTAAAGTAATGCGCGATACGGCCGGCGCGATATCCGCTGCTGGGTTAGAATACGATTGAGGCGGATATCAACGCAAATATCCGACGCACAAGAGCCGCGTTTTGCCAAGAACACCTAGATCTTTCCCCAAACACGTTCGAGAAAGGCCGCCCGGCCTGAGCCTCGTCGATAGGACTCATAACGCCGCGGTTTCTTCTTGTAATAGTCCTGATGATAGCTCTCAGCTGCATAGAAAGAACTAAACGGTGTAATTTCGACAACGATTGGCTTGCTAAACACCTTGCGTGCCTCGAGAGCGTCACGTGCGGCCCGCGCGGTTGCGGCTTGCTCTGGACCATGTGTAAAAATAGCAGGCCGATACTGAGAACCGCGGTCAGCAAACTGTCCGCCGCTGTCGGTGGGGTCCATACTCCGCCAGAAGACCTCTAACAACGCGTCATAGGTTATTTGGTCTGGGTCATAGGTCACCTGGACAACCTCGGTATGCCCAGTTCGACCACCAGCGACCTCGTTGTAGGTAGGGTTCACCTCTTTACCGCCGGAGTAACCACTGACAACGGCGTAGACACCTTTTAATTTCTCAAATGGTGGCTCCATGCACCAGAAGCAGCCGCCTCCAAAGGTGGCTACTTTCGCGCTCTTCGGGGCCTTTACCGTCGTCGTCTCCACTGCGCTCGTCCCACCCGCGCAGGCAACAACACTGATAAAAAAAAGTCCTGCAAATACTGTTACGCTTCGAATCATCCGGCCGCCTCCTCCTCTTCAACGTAGGCATTAAGCATGAAATTTCGAGTGCACTCTAAATTTATTCGCGCTGCAGGATAGCAAAGATCTCAGAGAAGACCGACTGGCTCCAAAGAAAAGAGAAATGGGTCTCTTCCGAGCGTTCTCGATTGTCTGCACCTCGAATGAGACAAGAACTCGACGGGCGAACGAGACAATCTTTCGGTGTGTAAAAACTTGTGAGCTCGGTGGTCGAGTCCCATGGCTCTTGAGCAGAGAGGTCAGTCCAGATTGGACTCTCGGGAGAGAGCTCCGCCCCCGCTCCTACATACCTCGTCAAATACCAAGCGAGATGGCTCCCATGATGCGGGCTACCAAGCGTAATAAGCCTTCGGACCCGCGTCTTGAGTTTTGGACTTAACATCGCGACGCGACTCAGAACGCCGCCCATACTATGAGCCACCAAATCTATTTGGTCATTCTCGTCAAAGCCGTTCACCTCGAGAACTCTATCGATCGCTGAAGACAGCGACGCCGCGCCCGAAACCATCGATGCAGTGTCTCGCAGATCGACCCGATAGAGCTGACCCATCCCGGCGAAACGTAGCTTCAGCTCCAACGCCGAGAAATTACCAGGGTGACCTCCAAGTCCATGCACAAATACGACCGGTCTTTTCGAGTTCCCTTGCGGCTGAGCTTCCATACGTGACGCAGGTACCACCATGCTGAGCCCACCAAGAGGAAGCTGAGCCACATGGACCCAGAGTTCTTTCTTTAAAGACCGCCCTAAGAGACGAACCCAGGAACTAAGTTTTTGCCCTAGCGAATGAGGTGCGACCAACGCTGTGCTAGGTGTGAACTCCACACCATTATCCGTCTCGATGCTCATCCGCCCCACCCTCGTCATTCAGGCTCTTCTCTTGTCCCGAATCGACACACGCTAGACATCTAAACACACCGGTCACGCCCCCAGCTGAAAGCGCGAGGCATGCCTCTGTCCCTTTTGGCAAAATACCATTACAGGATTCACAGAGCGCATTGAGATTCAAAGTCGCCCGCTGCCAAGCTAAAATCTCGCTCGGTGGTTGGCTGGGCTGAACCATGTTTGGGTCACGCGGCTGAAAACTCTCACCGACCAATCGGGCCCGATCCGCGACCTGTGCACTGTCACTGACCACGGTCTCCACAAGGTCCACCGTGTTGACGAGTACATTGCGCACCAGTTTAGAGACGGACATCCCAAGCTCCGCGGCTTTGCTTCGCAGCTCTTGGTCTAGAGCCTCGGAGATACGCGTATGGAGCACCCTCTCCTTTTTCTTTTTATCTCCCTCATCAGCCATGACGTGTCTGGCTACCCATCACGGCAGAAACCTCAGAAGAGACCCGACGTACCAGTGCAAAAGCCTCTCGTCTCAAAACACTGCCCAAACTCATGAACTCTCCGGCCACTTTAACGCCGTCATCGGACACCTGCTCCGCGGCCTTGAGGCCCGCATCAACCGAGCGCTCCATAAGAGTGCCAACCGACGCTGATAGCGCTTCAATGCGCTCAACCACTTCATCGATGTTTTCTCGCGCCAAAAGTTCTCGACCGACTGGATTCAATTTTTCTTCCACGCTCATAAGTCTCTCCATTCAAAAGTGTGATACAACACCCCTATTATGTATCACAATTTGTATCACGCAAGGATTTTTGTACCACATATTTGAATTTTGTATCACAAAGTGATCTTGGAACTAAAGTGGAATAATTTTGGTATCTTACAGTATCATCTCTGCGCAGAGAGATGGAGATCCGTAAGAGAAGGCCTTAATTTGTATCACGTAAGTGACACTTTGTGAGCCAGTTAATCTCTGCTCGTGTCGAGGCGCTTAATAGAGAAAATCGTCATCACCATCTGAAACCGTCACCCAGACAAGCGTGTTGCTCCGAATGTCTTCATCCAAAAGGCCAAATGCGGCTTCGAGCGACTCGAGGTGCTCTGTCCCGTAAGCGATGACGTGAAGTATCTGACGCTCCCAAGCATCTTCCTGGGTTACATTTGCGGTGCTGGCAATCACGCCCGAGAGCTTCTGCTCAAGAAGCTCCCCTGCTCTCTCGACGGTATAAGGGTCATCGCGAGGAAACCCCACCGCCCGGGTCACACTCACGCCCCATTTGATTCCTCCAATCGTGACGAGTAGGTCTGTCTTCTTACCGCTGATGTCGCTGTAGGTTATTTCGGTCTCGGTCTTCAGCAAAATCGCATCTTCGCAGCGACTCAGCACTTCAAATGCAAAGACTTCGGAGAGTAAGCTGCTGCCTCCTGCATTTCCATCACTGATGATTTCCTGTCCTCCCTCAGTCAGCTCGAGGAAGTCTGTCTCATCATAGGAATCTTCACCAAAATCGATTCGGTTGTTGATAAACCACGGGCCCTGCTCCCGCACCGCGGGTGGCAGCATCAGTCCACACTCGCCTGTGAGTAAGCCGAAGCCAGGTCGAGGATAAGGGTCATCACTTTGAGATGGATCAGTGGCATCGGTGGCATCGGTAGCGTCCGTGGCATCGGTAGCGTCCGTGGCATCGGTAGCATCGGTGGTATCTGTGGCGTCCGTGGCATCGGTAGCATCGGTGGTATCTGTGGCATCGGTGGCGTCGGTCACCGATCTAGCTTCTTCTCCAGAGCAGCCACCAAACGAGAACAACAACATCATTCCGATGCCGACAATCAAGCAAGAGCGCATCTTCACCCCCCTAAAGTGGTTCACCACCCAGTGAGGTTATTGCCAGGCACCCATCAATGCAATTGTTCCTTGCTCCCACACACAAGCGGGGTAGAGTGCAGTATGACAATTCGACATTATGGATGGCCCAGCTCCCCGTTCTCCGCGAAGACCCGAGCCTATCTCAAGGCAGTTGACGCAGATTTCCAAGATATCCAGCCACACGCTTTTACGCTCTACCGAAAAATTAAACCAGCGATTGGCTATGTCATGATGCCTACCGTCGAGCTTAGTGATGGTCGGTTTTTGCAAGACAGCAGTCGAATCATTGACTACTTCGAAGCACTGCCCTCGACGCCAACCATTGTACCAGGTACACCCAAGCAGCGACTCGCGTCGGCTCTCCTCGAAGTATATGCCGACGAATGGCTTCCGCTTATTGCGATGTGCACTCGGTGGACAATTCCGGACAACCGCCGCTTTGCGCAAAGTGATTTCGGACGGTGCGCCTTTCCCTGGCTCCCAAGTCTTCTCTCGAGGCGCTTCGCCAAACCGATGGCAAAGAAAATGAGTAGCTATCTTCCGGTCTTGGGTATCACCGATCATACAACACCGAAGATTCTCGCTTGGCTCAAATCTTTAACCGGTCAGCTCAATGAGCATTTTGGCAATTTCCCTTATCTCTTTGGTGCACGCCCTTCCTTGGCAGATTTTTCACTCGCTGCCCCCCTCTTCGCCCACGTTTGGCGAGATCCAGGTTCTCGGCAATACATCGAGGACAACCCGGACCTCTTACGGTGGATGCATGCGGTCCAAGATGGCCCCAGTCTAACTGGTAGCTTTAGCGAAGACGACCATGTCGCCGAAACACTGCTACCGATTTTGCGACACCAACGAGAAGTTCAGTTTCCAGTTCTTCGAGAGACGTTTCGTCGAGTCCATGCGAAGGTGAGTGCATCGGACTTCGATGGGAAACTTCCGCGTAGCCTAGGTACGGCTGAGATTAGCATCGGTGGAGCAACCGCACATCGTCGCGTCCTCGTGATGAACCAATGGAAGGCCCAGCGCATCTTCGACACGCTTGCCTCATTCACACCAACGGACCACGACAAAACTTTGGAATGGGCTGAGACGAGTCTAGGCTATTCGAATGAGTTAAAGGAGCCGCCGGCGACTCGAGTAGAATATCAAGGCTACCGTCTTGGTGTTGAACGGATAGAGCCCTGAACAACGCATACCAACGCCATCTCTCATTTCGCGATCAGCTCATCGAGTCGAACTCACGTTCATCCTTCACCGAAAACGGCGTCTAAAGCGCGGCTTGCCAGCCTCGGAAGAGGCGAATGATGTCGGGGTCATTTCTCTCTCGTAAGACTCTATCGATGCGATTCCTATCGGTCTCATCCAGTGGCGGATGGGTCTTGAGAAGTCGGTGCATCACTTCCAAGCTTTGAGACTCCGCCGCCGCTTCCAAGGTCAAGATACCCTCACCATTACGGCAGACGGGCTGTGCCCCCCGAGCCATCAAGAGCTCTACCGACTCTGGACTTCTCTCCACATCCCCGGATAGCCAATAGACAAGCGGACACCAGCTATCGAGCGCGAGGCTGCCTTGTTCGACGCGAGCAAGAGCACTTTGTAGCCAGCTTCCATCGGGGTGAACCAAGACCTGAAGCATTGGCGATTTTTCAAACGCAACATGCGTAGGTCGAAGTTGGGCACCTGCCGTTAAGAGCCGAGTAAACGCTGGACGGTTTCCAAAAATGACTGACTCATAGAGAGGCGTATCACCATTATAATCCACCTGGTCTAGCTTCGTGACTCGCTTAATCAGCCACTCGATCGCGAGGTCATCACGGGCCTGGATTGACCAATGCAGCGGTGAGCGAATGCGCTCGTCGCGATAAGGTTCATCCATCGTCATCCCATCGGCAGCCATCTGGTCAGCAACTTCATAGCAGCCCGCCGAGAGGGCTTGAATCAGTGGCGTCGACTCGGGGTCACGCTCATTCCATGGTGCGCGGTAAGTAGCCGGCTCCATCGGCCCATACGTCACTAAGAGCTGAGGCGAACAATAGTGAACGGCGAGCTTTAAGAGCTCGGTCGGGTGCGTCCAGAAGTGGACGAGCAGTGTTAGCAGCACCGCCGCGGTACCCAAGCCCAATGTCCATCGATTTGCCACGGCTCTACCCTTTCCCACGTCCTGCCTAAGATGATGCTTCTTTGTTGCTGACTCAAGTCAAAGCACCCAATGATCCCTTCAACCCAATTTTTTTTGTCAGATTTCTCCGAGGCAGCGCGAAACTCCAATCGCTAAATAAATCTAAGAACTGGAGACCCCCCATGAAATCCACCAACGTACTCAACGTCCTGACTCGAACCACTGCCTTAGCGTTTACAGCATCAACTCTGATAGCGTGCACCAACTTCAGCGACCAACACCAAGCCGCTGGTATCGAAACAACGCGATTCGATGACCGCTTCGCTCTTGCCCTCGAAGAAGTCTTCGCTACCTGCTCCGAGCCACTCTCGATCAACCCAGGCGACGAAAATATCTCTTTGACTGCTGGCTGCAATTCGGTGAGCGATGTGAGCTCAACCAATGGTCAGCTCGTGGCTTCACTCTTGATGGCACAAGGTGATGTGGAGCTTGCGGCGCCAATCGCCTCACGGGTTGGAACCATCGACCAGACCATCGATGGCTTTCCCTGGCCCTTGCAAAACTGCGAAATCCACGTCGATGGTACCATCGACTTTCGTGGTATCGACCTCTACGACCTTGATGCCGAATGGACAAATCGGCGCGGCGAAGCAGCCTTTAAAATAGATTTCGATTTTCAGGGTACCCAGACTGTCGCCCGGGTTAATATCGATGCCGAAGCAGATTGCCCATCGGGCCTCAATCGTTGGGTCATTCAGCAGCGACTCGATAGATATCTCAATGGACGCCACAATGTGCGGGCATCTGGAATGGACCTCGATATCTGGATTCCATTCTTCGAAGAAGATGATCAGGTCGAGACCGACCTAGAAGTTCGGTTTGTCGTAGATGGCGTCTCTCTCAGTGGCGTCGACTGGGGTAAACTCTTTGTCGACGCAGCTGAGATGAACGAGCTTTTCCGGTCCCAACTCGAAGATGAGGCCGACGCAATATTTGAGGACAGCTTGAGCGAACTTCCAGAGATCGCACTGAACCTCCTGCATAATGGTATCGACCAGCATGCGCCACTTTGCTCCATTGAGCAATCAGGCGGCGTTCTAACCGTCCGAACCGGTGACGAAGATGCCCGCTTCCCGTGCCTAGGACGGGTGGTCACTGGCAGCGTGAGCATCCCGCGTTAACCTCGTGCTCAAGAAGATACGCCGCGGTATCTCTCCCCGGCCGCGGTGTATCTTCGTCCAAGCCGTGTAATTACCCGCCTCGCCTCAAAACCGGACACATGTTACCCTCTCGGAATGAACGTAGTATTCTTAGGTCCATGTTTTCCCCCCGAGATGAGAGATTTCACCCGGGGACTTAAAGAAGCTGGGGCCAGAGTTTTTGGCGTCGGTGATGGCCCGGTTGACCCGAGAGTGAAACCCTATCTCGATGCTTACCTCAGGGTTCCTTCGCTCACGCGCGGTGATGACGTTCATGCACGCGTCTTGGAATGGGTAAGAGGCGAATCCATCGATGACGTCATTGGCAATTGGGAGCCAACGATGTTGACCGCGGCAAGGCTCCGAGAGAGTCTCCAGCTGCCTGGGATGAGTTCAGACGCTGTCATGGGCTTTCGCGACAAACCACTGATGCGAAGCCGAGTCGCTGCAGCAGGTGTGCGGGTTCCGAGAACACTACGTGCAACAACTGTTCATGAAGTCCTCGAGGCTGCACAAGAGCTCAACTTTCCGCTGGTCCTTAAGCCGGTGGACGGGGCTGGCTCAGCTGACACGTTCATCATTCGAGACCTCGCCGAGCTCAAACGGCAGCTCCCAGCCATGATTCATCTTACCGAAGTGTCGGTCGAAGAATTCATTCAAGGGCAAGAATTCACCTACGAGACCATTTCGATCAACGGGTCTCCCGTCTTCGAAGGTATGTCCCGTTATGAGCCTAACACATTGGATGCACGGCAGAACGAGTGGATCTCTCCGATCATTCAAAGTCTTACTCATCTCAATACTCCCTACCTGCGCAAAGCACGCCTGATGGGACAAAGAGCCATGAAAGCTCTTGGGATGGGTACGGGTTTCACCCATATGGAGTGGTTTCTCACGAGCCAAGGAGAGGTCATCTTCGGGGAAATAGCCTGCCGTTCTCCTGGTGCGAACATGGTCGACCTCATGAATTTTGCCGGAGATATCGACCTTTACTCTGCCTGGGGTCAAGCCGTGATTCATGGTGGTATCAGGCAGCTCAATCCCAAGGAACGCTCAGCTGCCATTGTGTTTAAGCGCGCCGCCGGTGTCGGTCGTATTCAACGTATCACCGGACTCAGAACCTTTATCCATAAGTACCGCCCGCACATCGCCCGCCTCGATCTTCTGCCGGTGGGGACCCGGCGTCGCGACTGGCAACAGACATTTCTTTCCGATGGCAATATCGTGGTTCGACACGAGGACCCCGAAAAGACCCTCACAATGGCGCGCGAAGCAGCCCGGGAAATTCAGCTCTACGCGAGCCCGTGACGTCACGAATATTTCACGTATGCCCCTAGAACTTTCGTGCGCCCTTGTGTAAGGCCCACTCCTGGTTGCTTTGTGCAAAAACACTCCTGGGGGAATTTATGAAACACGTTGTATTGGTAGCACCCTATTTCGGTCCAACGATGCGCACCTGCCTCAATGCCTTCGTCAACCTTAAAGACATCAAGCTTGGACTGATATCAAACCAGCCACAGGATGCTGTGCCAGCGTCCCTAGCCAAAGGTATTCATGGACACTATCAGGTCGGCAACGCGCTGAACCCAGACGATTTAGAGCGCGCGTGCAAGGCATTTCAAGCCGAATGGGGACAGGTCGACCGATTGATCGGCTATCTCGAACATCTTCAGGGCCCCATGGCAGAGGTCCGAAGCCGACTCGATATTCCCGGAATGAAACGCGACGTCGCGATGAATTTCCGAGACAAGAACACAATGAAGGCGACTCTGCGGGAGGCTGGGCTACCCGTCGCCAAGCAAAAGCGAATCAGCAATGCAGAGGACGTAAGACTTTTCGCCGAAGGTGTTGGCTACCCGATTGTCCTCAAACCACTCGCGGGCGTTGGCTCTAAGAACACTATGCGTGTTTCAAATGAAGACGACTTACTTGGTGCACTTAATCTTCTGCTACCCTCAGAAGAAAGCCCAGTTCAGGCCGAGCAGTTTGTGCAAGGCGAGGAGCATACGCTTGAGTCCGTGACGATTCACGGTGAGACCGTCTGGCAGTCTTCCACTTATTACCTACCGGGACCCCTCAAGGTCATCGAGAATCCGTGGATGCAGTACTGCGTTTTATTGCCGCGCGAGCAAGCTCCAGCCCATGTAAGCGCGTTTTCATCACTCAACAGTCGTGCGCTCAACGCGCTGGGAATGGAGACTGGGCTCTCGCACATGGAATGGTTTTCTACCGCGCAGAATGGGCCGGTCATTTCCGAGGTCGGTGCGCGTCCACCGGGCGTGAATATCATGCCAATGATGGGGCATGCCCACGGTGTCGATATGTGGCAGCAATGGGCGCAGCTTCTGGTTCATGAAACATGGGATATGCCAGAGCGTCAAGCGGCGGTTGGCTGTGCATTTCTGCGGGCTCAAGGTGGAGGCCAGACCGTTACGGCGGTCCATGGACTCAATGAGGCCCAAGCCGGTGTAGAAGGTATGGTCATACAAGCCCGTCTTCCGCATGTCGGGCAACCACGCTCCTCCCACTACGAAGGGGAAGGCTTTATCATGATTTCAGCACCGGATACCGACCGGGTTGTGCAGGGCCTTCGACATATTATCTCGAATGTCCGAGTGATCGCCGGATAGCTCTTCTCTCGGTGACAATTGTCAAATGTAGCTTCAAACCTAATGCAAAAGTCACAGTTTAAGGCGAATGTTTGAATTCACGCAGTAAATGCATGGAGGGTCGTCGCCTTGAAGTCTCAGAAGCCAAACCATCTCCATGACTTAGCTGAACGTCGCTACTCTCGGAGACAATTCCTCCGAGACGGCGCGTTGGTATTCGGGGGGCTAAGCCTCGCACCAACGCTTGGCTGCCTCACCAGCAATCCTTTACCCTCCCCGACCACTTCGAGCGAAAAGAAATCAGCGCTCGAGCTCTTTGGCCCAGTCGATGGTTCAATCATTGATGGGCTCCATTTACCGCCCGGCTATCGAGCCGAAGTCGTTATCGCTTGGGGCGACCCACTCACGAAACATGCACCTCCATTTAACTGGCGATCGCAAACGGCTTCTAGTCAGTGTGCCCAGTTCGGCTACAATTGTGACTACGTCGGTTATCTCCCACTCGAGCCAATCGAGGGTTGCCTCGAGCGCGGACTTCTCTGTGTGAATCATGAGTACAGTGTCGGGTCGATGATGTTCGAAGGATACAAAGACCGGCGCGACGCCATCGAGCGAGTCTCGGAAACCGAAGCCCAAACCGAAGCCGCATCCATCGGTCACTCGGTCGTAGAGATACAGCGCACGGCAAAAGGTTGGCACTATGTGCAAAGCGCATATAACCGACGCATTACGCTCTTCGATACGCCGCTGACAATCTCCGGACCTGCCGCCGGGCATTCCCGATTGAAGACCAAGCATGACCCAACCGGAACGCGCGTCATTGGCACCCTGGCCAACTGTTCCGGAGGCACGACACCATGGGGCACGGTTCTCTTCTGCGAAGAGAACATCAATGATTATTTCTCTGGCCCCCTTTCAGACCAAGATGAGCCACGAGAAGGTCTTAATTACAAACGCTATCGCATGGACAACCGACCCCGTTACCCATTCCATCGCTTTGATGAACGATTTCAGATTGCCGTAAACCCAAACGAACCAAATCGATTCGGCTGGGTTGTGGAATACGACCCAAAGGAACCAGATTCCACACCAGTGAAGCGTACGTCCTTGGGCCGATTTATGCGAGAAGCGGCCACCGTAGTTCACAATGACACAGGCCACATTGTCATTTACTCGGGCGACGACAACTACTTCGAATATATGTACAAATGGGTCTCCCATGGAACCTTTTCCCACGATGACCCAAACCCTAATCCAGATATCCTCGACCATGGTGACCTCTATGTCGCACGCTGCGAAGAAGATGGCACACTCAACTGGCTTCTCTTGAAATTCGGGCAGGGAGATCTGACTCCACAACAAGGATTTCACAGTCAAGCCGATGTGCTCATTGAGACTAGGCGAGCGGCGGATCTTCTGGGTGGTACCCGCATGGACCGTCCCGAAGACGTCGAGACCAATCCAAGTACCGGCAAAGTCTACGCAATGCTTACCAAGAATAAGCATCGCGAAGCTGCGACCTGTGATGGGCCGAACCCGCGCCCAAGTAACCATGCAGGACATATCCTAGAAATGACACCGCCTCTCACACATGGTACTCGAGATCATACCAGTACTGCGTTCCGCTGGGAGATCTTCGCGCTTGGCGGTGTCCAAAACGAGAGTGTTGCAGCCGATGCAGACACCTTGGCCAACCCCGATAACGCCACGTTTGACCGTTTCGGACGCCTCTGGATAACCTCAGATGGCACACAGGATACAATTGGTACCGCTGATGGCGTCTGGGTCTGTGAGACCGAAGGCCCTGACCGCGCCAAGATGAAGCGTTTTGCGTCTGTTCCTGTTGGTGCCGAAGCCACCGGCCCGTGCTTCACACCAGACGAAACCACCTTCTTCCTCGCGGTACAGCACCCGGGTCATACCCCAAACAGCTCTTTAGAAACCACGCCCTCGCGTTGGCCCCACGGTGACGCAGAGCAGCCGCCACGCCCGGCCGTCGTGGCAATTCGACGCATTGATGGTAAACCGATTACTTCTTAATAGAGCGCGCGCATCGAAACCCCGTGAAGTGGGACATGGTATTCGGCGCAAAACCCATCCTTGCTCCTACTCTGACATAGGACGCAACTGAGTTATACGCGCCCCCTCGCACAACTCGTCTCTCACCCCGGGCTGGACCTCGAGGATTCTTGATTGGGCTTTCTTTGTAGTAGTCTTCGCCGTACCAGTCCGATGTCCACTCCCAGACATTACCCAACATATCAAAAAGCCCAAGGCTGTTGGGATTCAGACCCGCGACTTCGTGGATGACGCCCTTCGAGTTCTTACGGTACCAGGCTTCATTGTCAAGATGAGATTGCTTGGCGCTCTGGGATGCGTATTCCCACTCTGCTTCGGTAGGCAGTCGGTAGACCTGCCCATCAAGTCGTGAGAGCGCCTCGAGAAAAGCCTGGGCCTCTAGCCAAGTGATCCCGGTCTTCGGAACCTGATGCTCTGCGATGGGTGGTAGCGGTTCTGCCATCACTTGCGCCCACTGCGCGCGCGTCACTTCTGTCTTACATAAGTAAAAGTCGTCTATCTCAACCCGATGCCGAGGCTGTTCATCTGAAATGATGAGTGGCTCACACGATTTCGCACCCTTGCTCTCCGTACACGGTACCGGGCCACCCCGCTGAAACGCTCCCCCCTTCACCAGGACCATCGGAATACCTGAGCGCGAGGCCTCTGCCATTGTGCCTGATGCCGCAACAAGAAGGAATGCGAAAAAAATTGGTTTGATAGGTATTCCTGACATTCATGACCTCATCTCGATGCCCGAGAGTAACCCAAGAACTCAACGAGAATCAAAGCATCGATAGAAGTCCGGCGGGACACCCCTATCCGTTTACAACGAGTCGCTGCTTCCAATCACAGGGCTCCGGTTGCATCTACGACGGAGGTTCGTTAGCACCGGATTAACTTGGAGGATGCCATGGATCTACGAAATGCGAATATCATCGTTACAGGTGGCGCAAAGGGAATGGGTAAACATTTTGCGGAGGCCGCAGCCAAGGCCGGTGCAAAGGTCTTCGTTGGAGATGTTGATGAAAACGGCCTCGCCGAACTTCCCGACACAATCGGACACGCTCACCTGGATGTAAGCTCGGCCGAGTCTCGCAAAGCTTTTCTGTCTCAAGCGTCCGCCTCGATGGGTACGGTCAACGTGTTACTCAACAATGCCGGCATCTTACGCGACGCTCTCTTGGTAAAAAAAGACCGCCAGAGCGGCGATATTTCAGTCCTCGATGAAGCGACCTGGAAAGCGGTCCTCGATGTAAACCTGACCGGTGCAACCATGATGGTGCGCGATACGGTCGAGACCATGCTAACAATGGGTATCCCCGAAGGGGTCATCGTGAACATGAGTAGTATTTCTCGCTATGGGAATCGAGGCCAGAGCAATTACGTCGCATCAAAAGCGGCTCTTGCGGCGAATACGGTAACATGGGCCCGAGAATTCGCACCGTTTAATATCCGCGTCGGTGCAATCGCGCCGGGGATGATCGAGACCCCCATGACCGAAGGCATGTCAAACCGTGCGCGCGAGGCAGCAGTTGGAGCCGTGCCCCTCAAGCGCATTGGTCAACCTGAGGAGATCTGGAAAGGCATTCAGTTCATCATCGAGTGTACCTACTTCACCGGCAGCACCATCGACATCCACGGCGGCCTTACGTTTTAAACGCTAGCGGGCAACAAACTCATAAGCGCCCATGTCAACGGCCGCTCCCTGAACACGCGGCTGCGCATTCACATCTTGATTGCAAAAATCGTTTCGGATCAGACTATCATCCCCGGCGTCAATTACCTGCGAATCCGCTCGCACCGCCAGGTCCCACGTCTCAGGGGCCGAAGAATACGTTGCGACGAACGACGGATCGCCACTCAAGTTTGTGCCTTCAGCACCTACCGACTCATCCACCAAATTCGAAATCAAACTGGGTGCCTCTTCGAATGACAGCTCAGTCCCATTTCGCCATAAGATAGAGTTGTGGATACTCCAAGGCGCTATTCCCTTCACCTCAATATTACTCAAGCCAACATCACTGTTTTCGGTCATGGTTAGCTGACTGAGGTCAAGCGATTCAATATCTTCAGTATAAATAGATGCACCCTCATCGGCCCGATTCTGAGTCCAGACGCTACTCGCTAGGCTAAGCGTGCCGATCCGGCTCGCCCACAATGCACCGCCAGACTGGGCAGAATTGAGCAAAAATGTCGTCCTACAGACCTTAACGCTCTCGCCGGTTTCGATATAAATCGCTCCACCATCCATTGCATTGTTCTCTTCAAAACTGCTGCGCTGAAGAAACCAATCCGGAGTCCCCTGAATATAAAGCGCACCCCCTCGCAGTGCTTGGTTACTCTGATAGTCTGCAAAGTAGGGATAAGCACGCGCGTTACGGGCAAAAACCGCCCCACCCTCTCCATCGGTTGTATTATTCAGCCAGAGAACCTGCCCCTCGACCAGCTGACCACCGTCCAACCAGAGACCGCCCCCACGTGCAGCGGCGTAATTGTCTCGAATCACGACATTGGTCAGAGAGAGGATCAGTCCCTCGATAAAGATACCTCCACCCTTGGCGTCATCGTCGACACCCGATGCTCGACCTTCTTGAATCGTCAATCCATCCAACTTTACCTCATCGGTCCCGTTGCCAGAGCCCCGAAGGACATGAAGGCTCTGAGGTCCTCCCTCACCGAGTCGCCCCGCGAGAATCGTTGCCGCGCCCCTTACATCACGCGCGTTATCCTCGGTCTCAAGATAGCCACCACTTAGTTCTAACCCCCCATAAAGAGGGAAGCTGAGGTCCGCATTGCTTGGATGGGGAAAGTAAATCCCTCTGCCGACCATAACTTCAATGGTATCACAGGCGCCGCGGTTCTTATTGGCCAGACCGGCCACCATCGCTTCTCTCAGATAAGGCGATGCATTCTCCCAGCTTGCCCCATCTCCGCTTCCCCGTTCCTCATTTGCGACGAAAAATACACACTGGTCATCGGAGAAGGCGACTGAAAGAGAATCGTCAGGGTCAGTTGAGTCCGTCGCATCGTCACTGGATTGATCGGATGGTGGGTCAGCCGGTACCGAAGGAGAAGATTCATCACTCGGTTCAAACGTGGTGTCATCAAGCACACCGACCTTTGCTGTACCTCCCCATTCAACACACCCGAAGGTCAGCAGAGCAAGCAAGATGAACGGAGGACGATAGTCGAACATATTGAAAGGGTACCGTTTGGTATGGCCATTCAGCAAGCCTAAACAAGAACTTCCTGAGCCCGGTTATAATAGCGCATCCGGTCCCAGTAGCCGTTTGTCCCCCCGTTTATACGGCGGGTTACTTCAAGAAAATTACCTTGGTCGGCGAGAGAATTAAGGTCTCGAGAATCCCAATACCAAGCCGCGACGCGGGCTGCGTTGAGATCTTCAGCAGCAAGCGTTGGATTGTTGATCAAGTCGAGTCCAAGCGCACGACCAGCATCGCGGTAATTCGCCCGTCCGGTGAGCTGGATAAAGCCGCGACCTTTGTAGCGACGGCCATCGCCCGCGTAGATATTCCCAAGGTCACGGCGCCACTCGTATGCCGCGCCAGATGCCAACTCTTCGCTGTAACGAAATCCTCCACTCTCGTGAGCAACTTGAGCTAAAAACATCGCTTGTCGCTGCGGTGTGGAGATGTCAGCTTCTGCCATTGCAAGATTGAGATAGCCACTCAACGACTCAGTACGCTCGACACTTAGATTGGGCGTGATTGCGCGAAGCTCTTTGCCCGTCAGTCCATCAAACCTGGGCGATACTTTGAGTTTATCAAGAGTCGACGCGCCGACGCGACCAGATGCGGCCAGTGCATTACGCGACTGAAACGCTTGGACTGCCCGCTTGGTTGCAGGACCGAAGATCCCATCCTCGGTCAATCCGAACCCACGGCGATTCAAGAACCGCTGAAGATCCACGACCGCCGCACCGCTCTGGCCGATACCAAGCTCACCACCTGATTCGACAAAGCGCGCCAGCGCCTCACCGCTCTCTCGGCTTCGCTGCTCTGCTTTGATCAGCACTCCAAGCGTCGTCGGACCAAACCGACCGGTTTCCTCCACCGCATGGTCATTCTGGAACCGACGAACAACCTCAAGAGTTACCGGGTCATAACGACCGGTCAAGCCAATGGGGTACCCAAGCTGCATGAGGCGGCTCTGCATAGCCTTCACCGGCTGTCCTTCATCCCCCATTTCGAGCACTGCTCCCCGAGAAACGGCATTCATGCTTGGCGTTTCGCGTGTGCCTGGTTCACGCTGAGTACTGCCATCCGACCCAACCTGCGACATCGCATCAATCACCTTGCCAAGGGCCAACGTACGCCCACTCCGGGTCAGGGCGATGCTCTCTTGGCGTCCATTGCGGTCAAAGGTATCAAGGATGCCAAAGGCTGCCCGCAGCTCGTTTTCACCAGACAAACGACCATTCCTATCTCTATCCGCGCGTCCAAGGGCGGTATGGACGCTGGAAGACACGCGTTCGTCACGTTCGAGTGAATCCAGGTCGATGGAGGCCCCCTGAAAGCGCTTCAAAAAGTCCGATTGACTGAGCTCGCTCGGTCCTTGGTCTCTGCGCTCAAAGCTATCTTGTGGAAGCGAGAGACTCTCACCAATACGTAGGAGGTTGGGGTTTTGAAGTTGTGGGTTCGCCGCTCGAAGAGCCTCGACGCTTGTTTGGTTGTTCTGGGCGATGGACCAGAGGCTATCCCCGGCACGGACGATTACCGTCGTCATATCATTTCCTCCCGAGCCGTCCCCACGACTCTGAATGTCCCAGCCAAGGGGAACATACCCAAAAGGTGCTGCATCCGGTTTGTTCTTTTCCCTCTTTGTCGCCGGCCACGAAACCCTCATCCCTTCACTCGATAAAGCGCAGCAGAAACAACGACTTAATTAAGTTGATCGAAAATTCTCAGGCGAATCTCATTTTTTGTGAAGTTTCGCCGGCCCCCCGGGAACTCAAAGGAAACCTCTTAACCTGCAGGAGTTTTCATGAAGCTCAATCGGCGCGATTTCCTTAAAGGACTAGCGGCTTCAAGTCTGCTTGCGCCTTATAGCCGCGCGTTGGCAAACGGAATTCCATCAGAACCACCGAGTCGACTTGCGATATTCTTCTCGCCCAA